>JAYTBL010000221.1:0-4992 GCA_043736975.1 Polyangiaceae bacterium | reverse complement strand
AGCGGTTCCGGTACAGGAGGTCGTGCGACATGGTGATGGTCGCGCCGTCGTCGACGAACACCGCGCCGATCCCCGAGAGGTTGTCGGTGAAGACGTTGTAGGCGAAGTCCGTCTTCACCGGCGCGGCGCCGGCCTTGAAGACGATCACCGCGCCGCCCCAGCCGTAGTTGATCCCGCGGCCGATCTCGTTGCCGCGGAAGGTGTTGCGCACGATCGTCCCGCTGGTGGGGCTCAGGTAGAGCGCGCCGCCGTGGTCCGAGAAGCCGATGTTCTTCTCGAAGAGGCTGCCCTCGATGGTGATGCTCACGTCCCCGACGCACGCCACCGCCGCGCCCTTGGCCGCGCGGTTGTCGCGGAACACCGAGCGCGTGATCTTCGCGCTCACGCGGTCCAAGGAGAGCGCGCCGCCTTCCTGATCGGTCTTGCCGTTCTCGGCGAAGACCGCGTTGGCGATGGTGAACGTCGCGCGGACCGACGTGTCGCCGTCGACCTGCAGGCCCTTCGCGCCCTTCTGCACCGTGAGGCCGTCGAGCCCGAAGCTCTTCACGGTGGAGGAGGCCGCGAGCACCGGCTGGCTCGCGTTCGCCGCCTCGAGGATGGTCGCGCATCCGTCGGTGCGTGACGCGAAGCCCGCCGCGAAGCCGCCGTAGACGACGAGATCCTTGTCGGGGACGACGACGTTCTCCTTCAACGTGCCCGCGGCGATCCAGATGACGCCCTTGGCGCCCGCGCCCGCGAGCGCCTTCGCGAGTGTCTGGAAGGGCGCCGCCTTGGTGCCGTCCTCGGTCCCGGTCGCGTTCGCGTCGACGTACATGGTGGCCGCGGCCGTCGGCATCGTGAGCGAGGGACACTTCAGGTCGCTCACGACCGGGCCCCCGTCGCCGCCGCCGTCGATGGGGCGCGGCCCGTCGGTCGCTTGCCCGTCGGGATCGTTGGGTCCGCCTTCGCCGGCGCCGCCCTCTCCGTTCACGTCGGGCGGCGCGTCGTCGTTCGAGCTTCCGCAGGCTGCCGCCGCCGAGATGACCAGCGCCGCGATCGCAAAGAGCTCCCCGTATCCAAAGCGAAGACGTGTCATGCGCTCCGAGTATGGCGGACCTGCCGCGTTTTGCGACTCGAAACGACGCCGACTACAGCTCGTCGCCCGAGAGGCGCGCGCCGATCGCGTGGTCCCAGATGTTCTTCTTCGTGATCTTGCCCGAGGGCGTCTTGGGGACCGACGAGACGAACGTCACGTACTTCGGGACCATGAAGGCCTCGAGGCGCGCCGCGCAGTGCTGGATCACGTCACGCGACGTGTACGTGGTGCCCTCGGTGAGGACCAGGAAGACCCGGATGGCCTGGCCGAGGATGTCGTCGCGCTGGCCCACCACCGCCGCGTCCTGCACGCCCGGCATCGCGTAGACCGCGTTCTCGACCTCCTTCGGCGAGACCTTCTCGCCGCGGGTCTTGATGATGTCGTCCTTGCGGCCCACGAAATAGAGGTGCCCGTCGGCGTCGCGCTTGAACTGGTCGCCGGTCCACAGCCACATCTCGTGGGGGATGTTGGGCGAGGGCTTCAGCCACTCCGCCGTGATCTCGGGCTTCTCCCAGTAGCCGCGCATCACGTGCGGCCCGCGCACCACCAGCTCGCCGACCTCGTCGGGCGGAAGCTCCTTGCCGTCGGGCCCGACCACGAAGACCTCCATGTTCGGCATCGGCACGCCCACGCTGAGCGGCTTCGCGTCGAGCAGGGAAGGCGGGAGGTAGCAGACGCGCTTGCACTCGGTGAGCCCGTACATCGAGTAGAGGCGCGCGTTGGGGCACAGCCGCTTCAGGGTCTCGATGTGGGTGAGCGACAGCGCCGCGGCGGTGTTCGTCACGTAGCGGATGTTCTCGAGGCGCGCGCCCTTCTCCTCCCACTGCCGCAGGATCGAGGCGATGGTCGGCACCACCGGCAGGCCGGTGACCTTCTCGGTCTCGATGGTCTTGAGGATCGCCGCCGGGTAGTTGAACGACTGCTCCAGCACCAGCGTTGCGCCGAGCTGGTTCGTCATCAGCCACTGGTAGAGGCCGTAGTCGAAGGAGAGCGGCAGCACGCAGAGGACGATGTCGTCGGCGCGGTTCTCGAGGTAGGTGGTGATCGACTCGGCCGCCGACACCATGTTGTGGTGCGTCAGCATCACGCCCTTGGGATCGCCCGTCGAGCCCGAGGTGTAGATGATCGCGGCGAGGTCGCTGGGGATCTGCTTCGGCTCCAGCCAGGTGGGCGCGGCGGCTGCCACGGTCTTCGCGAAGTCATGACACACGGTGGTGCCGATCTTCGCGGGGCCATCGGCGAGATCGACGATCAGCGCGTGCTCGAGGTGCTTGGCCTGGGCGATCGCCTCGGCGTAGTACGGCTCGAGGATGCGGTCGGTGACGAGCACGCGCGCGCGGCAGTCGTTCAGGACGTAGGCGAGCTTGTCGGCCTTGGTCTGCGCGTTGACGACCACGAAGATGCCGTCCGCGGCGAGCGCGCCGAAGATGCCGATCGCGAGCTCTGGCGAGTTGTCGAGATAGAGCGCGACGCGATCGCCGCGCTTCACCCCGAGATCGCGCAGCGAATTGGCGATGCGCCCCGCCTGCGCGTGGACCTCGGCCCACGTGAAGCGCTGCTTGCGAAAGATCAGCGCCGTCTTGTCGGCGGCCGCGGCTGCGCTCCGGCCCATGTACTCCTGGAGCAACGTGACCTGAGATACGCGCATGATCAGCCTCCGCGCTTGCGCTCGATGTACGCCACGATGGCGTTGACGGTGTCGAAGTTCTCGGGAACGGCGTCGTCGTTGTCGACGGAGAATCCGAAGTTCTCCTCGATGAACATGATGAGCTCGAGGGTCCTCACCGAGTCGACGATATGGGCGCGCTCGAGGGACACCTCGTCCTTCAATGCCTCCGGTTCTGCTCCCTGGAGGAAGCTCTCCAGGATCATCGTGCGAATCTTTCCGCGGGTCTCGTTCTCGCTCATCACGGTCTCCTGGAGCAGGAGCCGCCGAGACTACCAGAAGCGCGTGGCGGGCATCCGGTCGCGTGCGACGGTCACGCTCCCCCCGAGCTTGAGGAGCTCGATGGGGGTGTCGTGGCTCAGGAAGAGCAGCGGGCTGGCCGCGAACGAGTAGGCGCCCGAGGCGAAGAACCCAACGAGATCGCCCGCCTCGGCGCGGGCGATCCGCACCGCGCGCGCCATCGAATCCATGGGGGTGCAGAGCGGACCGCACAGCTCCTGGGGCTCGTGGGTCGGCGTCAGGACGTCCGCCGCATCCGTATCCCGGGTGAGGTTCCGCACCGGGTAGTTCTTCTTCACGAGCTGGCCGAAATTGCCGGTCGCCGGGAAGCAGTGGTGCATGCCGCCGTCGAGGATGACGAAGCGCTTGCCGCGGGTCTCCTTGATCTCGGTGACCCGCGAGACGTACGCCCCGTAACGGCCGATCAGGAACCGACCGAGCTCGAAGACGAAGCGGGTCTTCTGCAGGCGCGGGTGGTCGGCGCGGAACCTCTCCAGCGCCTCACCCATCGCGCGCCCCAGCGCCGGCGTGTCGACCGCGGACTGCCCGGCGAAGTAGGGGATGCCGAAGCCGCCGCCCAGGTTCACCACCTCGGGCGAGAGATCCTTGGCCGCGGCGAGCCGCGCCGCGATCGCCAACGAGCCCAGCATGTTCTCGACCAGCGCGCGCTCCTCGAGGCACTGCGTGCCGGCGTAGATGTGGATCCCCACCAGGCGGACGCCAGGCTCGGCGCGCACGGTGTCGATCGCGGCCTCCGCCTCTTCCTCGGGGACGCCGAACTGCGAGGCGCCGCCGCCCATGCGCATCGCGAACTCCTTGGGCGTCTCGATGGGGTTGATGCGGAGCGTGACGTCCTGACGTTTGCCGCGCGCGCGCGCGACCTCGCCGAGGCGCGCCAGCTCGGCCAGCGACTCGAGGCTGACGATGTGCACGCCGCCGTCGACGCAGCGTTCGAGCTCGGAGACGGTCTTGCCGGGCCCGGCGATCGACATGTGCTTCGGGTCGTATCCGGCGGCCACGGCCATATCGAGCTCACCGGCCGACGAGAGATCGAGCCCGGCGACATGGGGGCGGAACGCCTCGAGCACGCGGCGGTTGCCGTTGGCCTTCACGCAGTACAAGAGGTCTACGGCCTCGGGCAGGCTGGCCCGGAGCGCCGCGAGGTGCGCGAGCGCGGCATCGAGATCGTAGAGGTAGTACGGCGTGCCGTGGGCGCTCGCCAGCGTCTCGGCCTCGGCGGCGCCGAGGTCCATGCCCAGGTCGGTCATCATGAGACGGGGTTGCTCCCGGCGGTCGCCGTCATCTTCTTCACCACCCGCGCGGGGTTCCCCATGACGATCGAGTCGGGGGGAATGTCGCTGCGGACCACGGAGCCAGCGCCGATGACCGAGCGCGCTCCGATGGTCACACCCTTGAGGATCATGACGTTCCGCGAGATCTGCACGCCGTCCTCGATGATCACCGGCGCGACGTCGCCCTCGCCCGCGGGGACCTCCCAGATCGGCTTCTGGGGGTTGTAGTGGCTGTGTCCCTCGGTGTCGGCGATGTAGCAACCGCCAGCGATCGAGGCGTACTTCCCGACCGAGATGAGCGTGGCCACAGCGAAGCTCGTGCCGTGGCCGATGAAGACTCCGTCCCCGATGATGAGGGTGGGCGTGCCCTTGGAGGCGGCCGCGATGTTGATGAGGCCGGAGACGCGGATGTTCGACCCGAGCTCGATGCGGGGCGTGCCGTTGATGTAGGGCACCCGGTCGACAGCGATGTTGTCGCCGTACGTGGCGCACTGCGCCAAGAACACCGGGGTGGCGACGACCGATCGCCGCCCCCATTCGAAGGCCTCGCGGGCATAGAAGCCCGCGTGCGCGAGGCCGGCGAGGACCTGCTTTGCGGGGCCGATCGGGCGCAGCGTGCTGTAGATCAAACGCTTGGCGATCGGCTTGACCAGCCGCCGGAACGTGCTCGAGCTGCCCAC
>JAYTBL010000220.1:0-4992 GCA_043736975.1 Polyangiaceae bacterium | reverse complement strand
TCTTCGCGCCGTCTCCGTAGACCACGTTGATCACGCCCGGCGGGAGGCCGGCGGCGGTGAACAGGCGCATGAGGTGGTAGGCGGCAAGGCTCTGGTTCTCGGCGGGCTTCCACACCACCACGTTGCCCATGAGCGCGCAGACCGTGGGGAGGTTGCCGGCGATGGCCGTGAAGTTGAACGGCGTGATCGCCAGGATGAACCCCTCGAGCGGGCGCAGCTCCAGGTTGTTCTGGAAGCCGGGCGGCGAGATCGGCTGGTGCTCGGCGAGGCGCGACGCAAACGCCACGTTGAAGCGCAGAAAGTCGATGAGCTCGCACGCCGAGTCGATCTCGGCCTGGTACGCGGTCTTGCTCTGGCCGAGCATCGTGGCGGCGTTGATCACCTGTCGCCACGGCCCCGCGAGCAGCTCGGCGGCGCGCGAGAAGATGCGCGCGCGCTCCTCGAACGGCATCGAAGCCCAGCCCGGCGCGGCCGCGAGCGAAGCGGCGATCGCCCGCTCGGTCACCGCCGGCCCGCCGTCGTGGCAGGTCGCGAGGAGGAGCGCGTGATCGTGCGGCGCGCGCACCTCGTAGGTCGCGCCCTCGCGCGACTCCCTTCCCGCCACCACGTGCGGGACGTCGATGGTCTCGCCCGCCATCGACGCGAGCGCGCTCTTCAGGCTCGCCCGCTCGGGCGACCCCGGCGCATAGGCGAGGATGGGCTCGTTGACCGGGAGCGGGAGGGTCGCGGGGAGGTCCAGCATGCGGCCGGCAGCATAGTCTCTCGCACCAGGCCGCGCGACGTGCTTAGTAGGCCTCCACCATGGCGCGCATCTTCCGAACGCTCCCCGAAAAAGGTCAATCCATCGCCATCGCCTTCTCGGGCGGGCTCGATACCCGGTGCGCCGTCGCGTGGTTGACGCGCCGCGGCCTGATCGTCCACGCGTACACCGCCGACCTCGCCCAGCCAGACGAGAAAGACGTCCGCGACGTCCCCAAGGAGGCGCTGCGTCACGGCGCGACCGGCGCGCGCCTCCTCGACTGCCGCGAGGCCATCGCCCGCGAGGGCATCATCGCGCTCCAGTGCGGCGCGTTCCACCTCGCCACCGCGGGGCGCAAGTACTTCAACACCACGCCGCTGGGCCGCGCCGTGACCGGCACCGCCATCGCGCGCGCCATGCGCGAGGACGGCGTAGGCATCTTCGGCGACGGCAGCACCCACAAGGGCAACGACATCCAGCGCTTCTATCGCTACGGGCTGATGATCCAGCCCGACATGCGCGTCTACAAGCCGTGGCTCGACGCCGCGTTCGTGGGCGAGCTGGGCGGCCGCAAGGAGATGTCGGAGTTCCTGGAGAAGGTCGGGC
Organism: Polyangiaceae bacterium; assembly: GCA_043736975.1. GTDB lineage: Bacteria > Myxococcota_A > Polyangia > Polyangiales > Polyangiaceae > Labilithrix. The sequence goes on along the minus strand of JAYTBL010000220.1, from coordinate 3,647 downwards.
TCCCCTACTCGATGAAGACCGAGCAGGCCTACAGCACCGACAGCAACATGCTGGGGGCGACGCACGAGGCGAAGGATCTCGAGCAGCTCGACCGCGGCATCAGCATCGTCGATCCGCTGATGGGCGTGGCCTCTTGGAAGAGCGACGTGAAGGTGGAGGCCGAGCGCGTCGCCATCACCTTCGAGCGCGGCGTCCCGGTCGCGATCGGGCAGAAGCGCTTCGGCTCGCTCACTGCGGCGGTGCTCGAGGCCAACGCGGTGGGCGGCCGGCACGGTCTCGGCGTGAGCGACCAGATCGAGAACCGCGTGATCGAGGCGAAGAGCCGCGGCATCTACGAGGCGCCTGGCATGGCGCTCCTCCACATCGCCTACGAGCGCCTCCTCAGCGCGATCCACAACGAGAACACCATCGATCAGTACGTCACGCTCGGCCGCCGCCTCGGCCGGCTGCTCTACGAGGGTCGCTGGTACGACCCCGAGGCGCGCCTCCTCAAGCACGCGCTCGCAGGCGGCATCGCCGCGCACGTCACGGGCACCGTGGAGCTCGAGCTGCGCCGGGGGGACGACTACTCGATCGTCTCCACCGACGCCGAGGCCGCGACCTACTCGCCGGAGAAGCTCTCGATGGAGAGGAGCGACTCGCTCTTCACGCCCGAAGACCGCATTGGCGCCCTCGAGATGCAGACGCTCTCGATCCTCGACAGCCGCTCGGTGTTGCAGCACGCAGCAAAGGCCGAGAGGCAGGGTACGCCCCTGCCGCTCGACCTCGATCTCGGCTGAGTCAGCGGCTCAGCCGCGGCTCAGCGGAGTCAGCGAGGCGGCTTCGAGCCGCCGAGGACGCGCGAGGCGATCGCGACCACGATCATCGGGACCAGCACTGCGGCGCCGACCGCCCACGGCCCCGCCGCGTAGAACTTGTACGGGGGCACGGCGACGTAGCTCGCGAAGACCGCGAACGGCGAGAGGAGGCTCGCAGCCCAGCCCCGCTTGCCGGCCGGGAGCATCCGGACCTTCACGCCCAGAAGCGCGAGGTCGACGACGATGAGGAGGGTGCAGAACACGAAGGCCCAGACGGAGCCGACGAGCATGCCGACCGTCCAGCCGAGAACCTTGCCGAAGAGGCCGTCGATCTTCAGCGCCGCGATCGCGGTCACCGCGCCGTAGGCGGTGATCCACGGAGAGAGGAGGGTCGGGGTGAGCCAACCTGCAACGGTCGGCCGGACATATCGCTCTGCCATCTCGATCTCCTCTGGCGCGCCCGACGGGTGGCGCGCCGCTCCCTGTACGGAGTAACGCCCGGAAGGACGTACGCCACCTGTTTTTTGTTTCACATTTCACCAGGCGGTCACGTCCGCCCTGCAAAATTCCGGCACGAGCCTTGCTTGTGCTTTAGCGAGCGACCTCGACCGCGCCGTCGCACGGCACCTCGACCCGACGAAGGCGGCCGGCGCTGCCTACGCGCACCTCGTGCGTCCCGCACCGCACCACGAGCGCAGCACCGCCCGAGCCCGCAAGGCGCCCGTCCACGAAGACCCGATGGCCTGCTTCGGACGGCGCGGTGAGGAGGCGGCCCACCTTCGAGACCAAGGGCGCTGACGGAGCGAGCGCTACCGCAGACGGCGCGGGCGACGATGGGGCCAACGTGAGCGCGGGCGGGGCGATCGGCGACGGCGGCGGTCGTGCGCGGAGCTCCGTGGCCGGCTTCGCGCGGGTCCGCTCGCGGATCCCGAGCGCGCTGCCGCTCGCGATCCCCATGACGATCGCCGCCGCGGCGCCGACGACGACGAGGATGACCGGAGCACGTTGCCGCGGCGGCCCGAGCGCGGTCGCGGGCGCCGGCTCCGGCAGCAGCGCCGTCATCATCACGTTCGGCGTCTCGAGGACGAGCGGAGAGCTCGTGCGGGACGCGAAGCCTGGTCGCGTCGGCGGGGGCGGGGGCGGGGGCGGGGGTGGGGGCGGAGGCGGCGGGCGCGTGGTGACGGCCCGCGCAGGCGTCTCCGCGGCGTCGGTGAGGAGGCCGAGATCGCATGCGCTCTCGTCGAAGAGCGACGCGCGGGGGTCGGGCCGCGTCGCGAACGCGAGCGCGCGCGGCTCCTCGCCGCGGCGCAGGCGCGCGGCGGCCTCGACGAGCTGCCCGCGCGCCGCCTCGACATCGATGGCGCCGCGGAGCAGCACGGCCATCTCCTCCGCCGTGACGCTGCGTCGATCGGGCTCGAGCGACAGCCCGCGATCGACGGCGTCGGTGAGCGCGACAGGCAGACCCGGCCGCAGCGCGGCGAGCGGCACGAGCCGCGGCGCCGCCATCACCGCGAGGCGCTGCATCTCGGACTGCCCTGCGTCGGGAAAGACCGGCGCGCCGAGCAGCAGCTCCCGCAGCACGAGGCACGCGGCGTAGACATCCGTCCGCACGCTGAGCGCCTCGCCTCGCACCTGCTCCGGCGCGAGGTAGCCCACGGTGCCCTTGATGACGCCAGGACGCGTGTCGCTTGCGAGATTGGCGAGGCGCGCGACCCCGAAGTTTGAGAGCTTCACGTAGCCGTCCCAGGGCACGAGCACGTTGGCGGGCGTGACGTCGCGGTGGATGACCGGAGCGAACTCGCGGGTCACTGGCTCGCGCGCCGCATGGGCCGCAGCGAGCGCGAGAAAGATGCGGTAGCCGACGAACCAGATCGCGGCGTCGTCGAGGCGTATCGCCGCAGCGATGCGCTTCAGCGAGAGGCCGTCGACATGCTCGAGGACGAGCGTGAGTCGCCCCGCGTCCTCGACGAAGTCGTAGAGACGTACGATCGCCGGATGCGTGAGCCGTGCGTAGGCGAGCGCCTCGCGGGCGAGCCGTACGTTGCCCTCACCCGACGCGATCGTCAGGCGCTTCAGCACCACGGGGCGCGCGAAGCCGAGCGGGCCGCGCGCGACCGCGAGCAGCACCTCGGAGCTCGCGCTGGCCCCGAGCCGCCGCACGATCTCGTAGGCGGACAGCTCCCGGAGACGCGGCGGCGGCGGAAGGGCCAGCGTGTGCATGGGCGTGCGCTTCGTAACCCGCACGCCACACGGCGACAACCGTGGAAAACGCGCGGGTCACATCAGATCGAAGGTGTGGCGCTTGACGAATTTGCCTTCGCCTTTGCGGCCCAAGTACTTGCCGTTCTCGACCACGACCTTGCCGCGCGAGAGCACGTGCGTCGGAGCGCCGACCACTTCCCTCCCCTCGTAGGGCGTGTAGTCGACGCGCATGTGGAGCGTCTTGTCGCTGAGGACGTGGCGCTTCTCGCCGTCCCACACGAGAAGGTCCGCGTCGGCGCCGACGGCGATCGTGCCCTTGTGCGGGTAGAGGCCGAAAATCTTCGCTGGCGCCGTCGAGGTGATCTCCACGAAGCGGTTCATCGAGATGCGTCCCTTGCGCACGCCGCCGTCCCACATCAAGTACATGCGCGTCTCGACGCCGGGCATGCCGTTCGGGATCTTGGAGAAGTTGTCGACGCCGAGCACCTTCTGGTCCTTCATGCAGAACGGGCAGTGGTCGGTCGAGACCACCTGGAGATCATGCGTGCGGAGCCCGCGCCACAGGTCCTCTTGCATGTGAGCGGGGCGGAGCGGCGGCGTGCAGACGTACTTGGCGCCCTCGAAGTCGGGGCGCGCGAGATCGTCCTG
>JAYTBL010000219.1:0-1896 GCA_043736975.1 Polyangiaceae bacterium | reverse complement strand
GGTGAAGAACAAGGTGCTGCGCAGCGTCTGTCCTCCGCTGAAGACGAAGGAAGAGCAGACGGCAGGTAAGTGACGCGATGAGCACGAGCACGGTGGATCCGCGCTTCCGCGTGCTCTACTTGGCGGTGGTCGCGGTCACGGTGTTCCTGATCAAGGACGCGCGTGTCGCCGCGGGGATCACCGTCCTCCACATGGGCGCGTGGCTGGCGCTGGGGCACGGCGTCCAGCCGCTGGTCCGGCAGATCACCAAGCTCTGGGCCTTCGCCGCGTTCATCCTCGCGTCCTACGCCTTCACGTCGGAGGACGCGCTCGTCGATCACTGGACGCGGGTCGATCTCGGGTTCGTTCACCTGCCGATCAACCTGGGCGGGCTGGTGGCGGGCGTGCTCATGGTGCTGCGCGTCGTCACGGTGGTGCTCGCCTCGCGCATCGCGCGCACCGGGGACGCGCGGGCGATCGCGCTGGGGCTGCGCAAGCTCGGGACGCCGGACGTGATCGCGGCGTCGATGGACGCGGTGCTCGCGCTGCTCGGGAACGACGAGCGCATGCGCGGGCGCGGGCGCGGTGGCGGTGGCGGCGGCGGCGGCGGCGGTGGCGGTGGTGGCGGCGGCGGCGGCGGACGGGGCGGGCAGAGCCGGCGCGCCGTGCTCGCGGGCTTCTGGGCCGGGCTCAAGCGCATCGCGCGCGGGGACGTGGGGCCGATCGTCGCGCGCATGGACCGCCAGATCGCGCGCGCCGAGCAGTACGTCGACGAGATGGACGCCGAGACCGGTCGCCCGCCGCGCGATCGGGAGCTCACGCGCGACATCGCCCTGATCGCGGGGCTCTCGCTCACGATGCTCGGCATCAAGGCGCTCAAGGTGCTCCCCAGCATCCCCTTCGCGCCTGGCCACAAGCTCGTGCTCCTCACGCCGCTCTACGTCGTGGCGGCGCTCCGCACGCGCACGCGCTTCGGCGCGACGCTCACCGGCCTGGTGATGGGCACCGTGGCGTTCCTGCTCGGGGACGGTCGCTACGGCATCTTCGAGATCCTCAAGCACGTCGCGCCCGGCCTGCTGTGCGACCTGCTCGTACCCATCCTGTTGCGGGTCCACGGGACGCGCCAGCCCGGCGCCGTGGCCTGGTCGCTGCTCGGCGGCGTGATGGGCCTGGGGCGCTTCGCGACCATCTTCACGGTCACGCTCGCCGTCCAGCCGCCCGCCGTGGCCTGGGCCTTTCTCGTACCCGGGCTCATCATCCACACCACGTTCGGGGTACTCTCGGGGTTGGTCAGCTCTCCCCTCATCCGGGCTCTTCTCGCCCCCTTGGCCGCCCCCCTGGCCGCCCCCCTGGTCGCCCCCCTGGCACCTGCAATTGTGACACCCGATGTGATGAGCCCCGAGGGCGCCGAAGTGACAAGAGGAAAGCCATGACGAAGCTGGTCTCGGACGATGGACGAACGCACATCGAGTCCTCGCTCATGCGCGAGTCGCTCGTCGACCGCCGTGTGATCGCGAAGACGAGCTCGGAGGAAGAGTTCGCGATCATGCCCGACGTGGTCATGGTCGGCATCGGCGGCCAGTCGATCTTCGATCGCGGCAAGGGCGCGGTCCGGCCGCTGGTCGAGGAGCTGCGCCTCCTGCGTGAGGGCCGCAAGCACAAGATAATCCTCTCGGTCGGCGGCGGCACGCGCGTGCGCCACACGATGAGCGTCGCGTTCGATCTCGGGCTGCCGATCGGAGGCGTCGCGCAGCTGGTGGGCGCGATGGAGGAGTGCAACGCGGTCTTCCTCAACGCGCTGCTGGCGAAGCACGGCTCGATCGTCATGCAGCGCGAGCACTTCTGGGAGCTCCCGCTCTACCTGGAGAGCGGGATGCTGCCCATCGTCATCTCGGTGCCGCCCTACCACTTCTGGGA
>JAYTBL010000218.1:0-5006 GCA_043736975.1 Polyangiaceae bacterium | reverse complement strand
AGGAGGCGCGGCTCGGGGACGGCGATGTTCGCCATCTGAGCGAGCGGGGTCATCGTGCCGTAGTAGTCGACGCGGACGCCGTCGAGCAGGTTCGCGTTCGCGCGACCGGCTCGCAGCTTGGCAAGGTCGCGCTTCAGCACGTCGTGCGCCTTCGCGATCGAGGAGATCAACTCTTTTTGTACGTCGTCGAGCATGAGCGCTGTGCTCCAGGGCGGCGGGGAACTCGCCGAGAACCTTACCTGCACTCCCCCGGGACCGGAAGGGGCGAACACCAGCCGAATAGCGCATTGCGGCAACCCGTCTATCCTGGGCAGTGGTGGAGCTGGTCCCGTCGCGTACCCGAGGAGCGAGGAAGCGGCCGGCGATCGCGGCCTGCGCGATGATTCTCGGCCTCATTTCCCTCCTCGTACGGCCCCGGGAGGGCGCCGCGGACGATGCGGGCGCGCCCCGGGCCGCGGCCCCCGCCGCCCCCGTCCTCCCGGCCGACCTCGAGGACGTCGAGCACATGTGTGCGCTCCTCACGTCCTGCGAGCGCCTCCCGCTGCCTGCCGGGCTCGTGCCGAAGGACTTCGTGGCCTGCACGAAGGCGCTGTACGCGGAGCTCGCGTCGGCCGCGGCGGTCTCCTTCTCGCTCACGCTCCGCGACTGTGGGCTCCGCGCGAGCTCCTGCGGTGAGCTGAGGAGCTGCGCGCTGCGCGGCGCGAAGGTCGACGTCTGCACGGGCCGCGGCAAGGCCGGGCCCGTGGACATGTGCGACGGCGACGGCCGTGCCATCACCTGCACCGGCGAGCGCGTCTCGCTGGTGCGCGATTGCCCGCGCGGCGGCGAGCAGTGCGTGGTGCGCGATGGCAAGGCGGTCTGCGCGCTGGGTGCGTGCGACAAGGACTCGCCGGCCACCTGCTCGCCCTCGGGCACGCGCGTGCTCGAGTGCAACAAGGGCAAGCTCCTCAGCCTCGACTGCGCCGCGTTCGGGCTGCGCTGCGTGACCGGCGCGAGCGGTCCGCAGTGCGCGACCGTTGGGGGCGCGTGTGCCGAGGGAACCACGCGCTGCGACGGCAGCACCGCCGTCGCGTGCTACCACGGCCACGAGGTCCGCATCGATTGCAGCGCGCGCGGCCTGACGTGCGGGACCGCGGCGGGCGGCCTCGACGCCGGGGGAGGGACGGTGTCGGCGGTCGGCGCGTGCGCGGTGGTCACGCCCGCGAAGGGCGCATGCGACCCCGCGGCGCCGGCGAAGTGCGACGGCGCTACGTTGCGGTGGTGCGCCGGAGGACAGCCGCGCGGCTACCTCTGCAAGTCGTTGGGCCTGTCGAGATGCGTGGCCGACGACAAGGGCGCGCGCTGCGTGCCGTAGTGCTATCACCGGCCCCGTGAGCGCTTCGACCTCCCGCAATCGCGCGATCGCGATCGGCGTGCTGCTCGCGGTGGTGGTCGCCGCGATCGCGTGGAGCCGGTCGGGAGACAAGCCGCTCGACGAGGGCGGCATCACCACGAAGGTCGACGAGCCGCTCGCCCCCGCGCCCGACGCGCTCCTCGCCGATCTCGTGATCGGCACACCGAACGCTTCGTGGGGCCGCTTGCAGCGCGGGATCGGCGGGGCGGTCGGGATCCTTCCCTCGTCGGCGGGCGGGATCATCTGCGCCATCGCCGGGCTCGACCCGGTGCTGGCGTCGGAGATCGACGGCGGCGCGGCGGCGTTCGGGGTGGTGGCCGGCGATCCCGCGAACCCCAGCGTGCTGTTCGCGGTCAAGCTCGCGGACCTCCGCAAGATGCGCAGCACGCTCGTCGACGGCGACACGGCGCGCTTCTCGGCGCGCGATGCCGGCGGGATGACGGAGCTCATCGCGAAGGGCTCGAACAACCCCGCGCCGCTCGCGCTCGGCATCTCGCCGCGCGGCTATCTGCTCATCGCGCGCACCGCCGAGGAGCTGGGGCGGCTCGGGCCGTACGCCTCGCGCACGCTGCCGAAGCGGGCGCTGCCCGCCGAGGGCGCGATCGTGATCGACGTGCCGAGCGCGGCGCTCGGCGCGCTCGTGAAGCCGAAGCTCGAGTCTCTCTGGGCGGGCCTCCGCACGTGGCTGCTCGGCGAGGACGAGAAGCTCCGCCGCACGCGCGGCCGCGCGCCCGACTTCGGCGATCCCAAGGCGATCGTGGCCGCGCTCGACGGCTGGGTCACGCGGCGCGTCGCGGTGGTCGCCGACCTCGAGAAGCTACGCGTGGCGATCGACTTCGGGGACGACGGCGTCTCGATCCTCGCCACGATGACCCCGAACGCCGGCGGCGGCGTGGCCGCGAAGTGGACGGACGCGATGAAGCTCGGCGACACCGCGCCGCTCGCCGCGCTGCCCCGGACCTCTGCGGTCGCGCTGCTCCTCCGCGACGACGAGAGCGACCGCGCCGACCAGGCGCGGGAGACCGAGAGCCTCGTCCGGAGCGCGCTCGGCGACCGGCTCGCGGAAGGGGACGGGAGGAAGCTCCACGAGATCGGTGCGGACTACACGAAGGCGCGCGCCGACGTGCTGGGCGCCGCGCTGGTGTGGGACGACCCCCAGGGCCTGCTCGTGCGCGCCGCGGTGCGCGACGCCGAGGCGGCGACGCGCTTCGTGCGCGGCGCGGCCGAGCTCGTGCGGGTCGCGCCGTTCAAGGACGTGCTGCGCGCGCGCGAGGTGACGATCACGACCGAAGAAGTCTCCGGCCTCGGGAAGGTCTCGCTCGCTTCCGTCTCGCGCGAGCCGCGCAAGGAACCTCCCCCGAGCGCGCTCCTGCGCCCGCGCGGTGACGCGGGCGCCGGTGCTGCGGCCGCGCAGCGACCCACGAGGGATCAGCTGGGGCTCGCCTGGATCGTCGAGGGCGGTCTCCTCACGCTCGCCACCGGCGAGCTGCCGACCGCGACGCTCGGCGCGGGCGTGCATCCCGATCAGAAGCTCGGCGACGAGCCGGTGGTGACGCGGACGCTCGCGGCGCTGGGCGCGGACATGAGCGGCGTGCTCGTGGTGCAGCCGCTGCGGTTCGATGCGATGCGCGCGAACCTCCCGGCGGCGCCGCTCATCCTCGCGCTCGGCCGCAAGGAGAAGAACGCCGTGCTCCGCATCGACGTCGGGCACGGCTTGCTCCGTGAGTTCGCGCGCTGGCAGATGGGCCTCTGACCAAACGGTACGACGGAGCTACGACCAGAGCCGGCGAATGCCATAGGCATCGAAGACCCTCTCGTTCGACGCCAGCAAGATTGCCCGATCAGTGGCGGAGGCGCCGGTAGCCGGCGGAGGCGGCGAAGAGCGCCGCGAGCAAGAGCACGATGGCGGCGCCCTCCGGCCACTCGAGGCGGTGCGCCACCACGAACCCCAGCAGTACGCCCAGGACCCCCGCCAGCATCGCGAAGCCGACCACTCCGGTGAGCGAGCGCCCCAGGATTCGCCCCGTCGCCGCGGGGATCACCAGGAAGGCGCTCACCAGGACCACGCCGGCGAGGCGAATCGCCGCGACCACCACCGCCGCGAGCAGGGCGAGGAGGGCGCTCTCGAGCCACCCCACCTCGATCCCGGAGAGGCGCGCCAGCTCCTCGTCGAACGTGGCGTACGCGATCCGTGTCCAGGCGAAGGCCACGAACGCGAGCGTGACCGCGGCGATCCCCAGGACGATCCAGAGGTCGTCGGCGCCGACCAGCAGGATGTTGCCGAAGAGGAGCTGCTCGGGGTCGAATGTCTGCTGGGTGCGCTTGGCCTTCCTCAGGAAAACAATCCCTGCCGCGAAGCAGATCGCGAAGAGAATGGCCATGGCGACGTCGGATCGGAGGCCGCCGCGACGGCGAAGCGCTCCGATGGCCATGGCTGCAACGGCGGTGAACGGAATGGCGAGGACGAGCGGGGTCGAGAGCCCGAGGAACATCCCGAGCGCGATGCCCCCGAAGGCGGCGTGCGACAGCCCATCGCCGAGGTACGCGAGCCCACGGGCGGTGACGAGCACCCCGAGGAGGGCAAGCAGGGCCGCCAGCACCGAGCCCGCGACGAGGGCCCGCTGGAAGAGGGGGATGCCGAGGTACGCGTACGATTCGAACACGAGTTGAGCGAAGGCGAGGCTACCGACACTCTCGTCATTCCGCTAGGATGGTGGTGAAAGGCCCGCTCCCATGCGCCTGTCTTCGCTTCTGAGATCGCTTTTGAAGTTTTGCGCGCTGACGTTCCTCGCAGCGCTGCTCCTCGTCCTCGTCGTCCTGGTCATGCCCGGCTGCGGTCGCTCGAGCCTCGAGATCGACACGCTCGATGCCACGACCGAGGGCGGCAGCTGCGGTCCCTCGACCTGCCCCAACGGCTGCTGCGATCGCCTGGGCACCTGCCGGATCGGCGCCGACACCCAGGCGTGCGGCTCGCGCGGTCAGCAGTGCTCGGACTGCATCGCCACCGGCTTCACGTCGTGCGACGTCGCGCGCGGGAAGGTGTGCGCGCGGCCGACGGAGAACTGCGGGCCCGAGTCGTGCTCGAACGGCTGCTGTAGCTTCCAGGGCGGCACGACCAGCTGCCTCGCCGGCACCGACCCTTCGGCGTGCGGGGACTTCGGCTCGACCTGCAACGATTGCTCGGTGGACGGACGCACCTGCGACACCGCCACGCGCAACTGCGGGAGCAGCAAGTGCGACGCCACCAACTGCAAGGGCTGCTGCGTCGGTGATCAGTGCCTTTCCGGTGCGGACAACCAGGCGTGCGGCACCACCGGCGGCGCGTGCACGAGCTGCACGCAGACCGGTCAGACCTGCGCTCCCTCGCCGATCGGCGCGGGCGGGCAGTGCACGGGCACGGCGACGTGCAGCCCGGCGAACTGCGGAGGCTGCTGCAACGGCAACGTCTGCGTCGCGGGCAGCGACTCGATCGCTTGCGGAAAGCAGGGCCAGGCATGCCTGAACTGCACCGCGAGCGGTCGCACGTGCGTGGCCCAGGGCCTCCCCAACGAGCGTACCTGCCAGGCCACCCCGGCGTGCGGCCCCGCGAACTGCGCGGGCTGCTGCGTCGGTA
>JAYTBL010000217.1:0-1903 GCA_043736975.1 Polyangiaceae bacterium | reverse complement strand
CCATCTATCAAGAACACGCGTCTGGGATGTGATTGCAGCTTTCGCGCGATGTCGAACACGGGAGCTCCGTCACGTTCACCGGAACCGCCAGGCGGAACATAGAGATTGCATGGACGCGGCGCAGGACGTCGCAACGCCAACCATGCCCGCGACAAATCCATAGCGTGGCCGCGAAATGGGCGCCCGCCGGCAACCCGTTCGCCGCGCCTGTGCCAGCGCGTGCGCCGCGTCTTGTCGAAGCCACGCGATCGGATCGCGCGTCCCAGCGTCGTGAGCCAGGTCGCGGCACGTTACGGGTCGTCGGGTGGCGCGCGACGCGCGACGCGCAGCCCTGCTGATGCCGGACATGACCGGAATCCAAGGAGCGCATCGAGAAGCCCTTCGATCCGGTAGATCTTCGCGCGGTCGTCCAGCGCCATCTCCGCTGAGCGCGGACAGGGACGTGCTGCAACGCACTGAGACGTGTTCACTCCCTCGCGGCGGCGATTCCCCCGGGCGCGACCACGAAGAAGGTCGTCGCTTCTTCCGCGATCCCCTCGTGGACCTCACCGGGCAGCACGAAGGCATGGTCGCCCGCGGCGAGGACGACGTCGGGCTGAGGCTGCTGGTCGTCGACGACACGCCGGTCGATCCGCAGGCGGCCCGAGAGGATGCACGTCTCCTCCCCGCCCGGATGCCCATGCCGCTCCGCGCGCGCGCCCTTCCGCATGCGCACGAGGAACGTGAGACCGCCGTCGGGATGCACGCGCAAGATGCAGAGCTCGACCCGGGCGAGCGCGGCATGAAGACACGTCGGGATTCAGTCGAGGCCGGTGAGATGTCGGTGGTGTTCATTCATCGAGCATGACGTACGCTCAGGCATGTAAGAAACTCATCGTTCGCATGACTTGATGAGATTGATTCATGTCGTCCACGATGCTCGAAGTTCGCCACCTCCGCCTCGTTCGCGCCATCGCGGATGAAGGCGGACCCACGCGCGCCGCGGCGCGTCTCCACCTCACGCAGTCGGCCGTCAGCCACCAGCTCGCCGAGCTGGAGGGCCGCCTCGGCGTGTCGCTGTTCACCCGCGTCCGGCGCCAGCTAAAGCTCACGCCGGCGGGCGCACGGCTCCTCGAGGCGGCGCGAACGATGCTCGTCGATCTCTCGCGCGTCGAGCGGGAGCTTCATCAAGCCGGCGCGCGCAAGCGAGAGGTCTTGCGCGTCGCGGTCGAGTGCTTCACCACCTACCACTGGTTGCCGGGGATCCTCGCGGGGCTCGCCACGGAGCATCCCCACGTGGACGTGCGCATCGTTGCCGAGGGGACGCGTGAACCGGTGACGGCGCTCCTCCGCGGGGCGCTCGAGCTCGCGCTCGTGAGCTCGCCGGTGCGCGATCGGGAGCTCGTCTCGGTGCCGCTGTTCGAGGATGAGTGGACCGTCATCCTGGCCCCGTCCCATCCACTGGCGGCGCGTCCGTTCATCAGCGCCGTCGAGCTCGGTCGTGAGACGCTCTTCGCGCACGACGCCCCACGCAGCGATGTCGAGCGCCTGCGCGAGCTCATCGCGACCGAGCGGGCGTCGATGCCGCGCGTCGTGCTGGTCCCGTTCACGGACGCGCTGGTGGAGCTCGTCAAGGCAGGCCTCGGCGTGGCGGTCGTCTCGCGCTGGGCGGTTACGCCCTGGGTGGCACGAGGAGAGATCGTGGCGCGCCGCCTGACGCGCGCCGGACTCGCCGAGGCCTGGTCGGCCGTCTACCGCCGCGACGCCGAAGGACGCCTGCCCCTCGCGCGATTCACCGAGCTGCTCGCGGCGTCGTCGACGGACTTTCCGCGCGGGCCGAGAGCATCGTCGGGCCGAGGCTCGCGCCGCGTCACTGCGCCGTCACGCCGCTGACTCCGCGTACCGGGACACCGAACGACGAGGC
>JAYTBL010000216.1:0-1903 GCA_043736975.1 Polyangiaceae bacterium | reverse complement strand
GGTTGCCGCAGCGCTTGCGCACCTGGCGGCCGCTGAGGCCGAAGTCCACGAGCGTCGCCTGCCCCGTGGCGCGCCGCAGGATCACGTTGTCCGGCTTGAGGTCGAGGTGGCCCACGCCGGTGGCGTGCATCGCGTCCACGCCCGCCAGCACGCCGTCGAGGATCTCGAGCGCGCGCTGCGTCGTCATCGTTCCGCTCGCCAGCTCCTCCTCCAGCGTGCGGCCCTCCACGAGCTCCATCACCAGGAACGGCTTGGGCCGCGCCGCCACGTCGAACGCGAGGATGCGCGCCAGGTTGGGATGCACCGGGATGGCCGCCAGCGCCGAGGCCTCGGCACGAAACTGCGCGAGCAGCTCCTCCTCCGGTACGTAGGCCGCCAGCGCCGCGGCATCGTGCGGGACCTTCAGCACCACGTCCTTCGCCAGCGGATCGCCGTCGTCCTCGAGCCGCCGCGCGAGGAACAGCGAGCCCAGCCCGCCGCTCGCCATCGGACGCACGAGGCGGAAACCGCCGAGCACGCCCCCCTCCGGCACCCACGCCGGGAAGGTCCGCTCGGGCGCCGGCACCAGACGCGGAGGCGCCGGCATCACGCTCGGCCGGCCAGGACGCACCGAAGGCGGCCGCCGGCACTGCGGATCGAGCGCGTCGCGACCGCGCGTCACGAACGTGTAGAGCGCGCAGGATCGCGCCGCGAGGTCGGGGCACGTCTTCCGCGCCTCGACGTACAACGCCTGGAGCGCGCCGACCCGCTGGAGGGGAAGCTCCGCGCTGCGGTCGTCATCGGGCAGGAGCGCGAGCACGGCGTCCGCGACGCGGTTCGCGCGGCCCCACGCCCTCTGCTCGCCACGCTCGATGGATGGGAGGAGCTCCCGCTCGAGCGTGTTGAGCAGGCCTTGTACGAGGGCGTCGTCAGTCACCAAGGGCCAGGCGCTGCACCCCTCGTTCCATGGGCGCGCCCGTTCCTGTCTGGGTGGACGGCGCCGCCAATCAGGAATTTCTGCGGGGAACAGCCAAGGTCGACCGCGACCCCGGTGTTCGCCGACCCAGGTCTGGGCGCAGGCTGGTTCAGCGGCGCTGTGTGCGGAACCCTAGGCGACCGCAGACGCAGACACCGCCGAGACCGCGACGAGGTCGGGCACCGCCTGCAGGCGGTCGACGGCGTCGAGGCCCTCCTCGCGGAGCGCGCTCGACAGCAGCCGAGCGGACACCGGCGCCGGATCCGCGACGGTCGACATGAGATCGACCACGACCAGCGCGAACGACGAGCTCTTCGACTTCATCCGCCCAAGCGCCCAAGGGTGCACGACCAAGGTGACGCGCCGACGTGCGCGCGGTGACAGTTCGCGCTCGTCCTGAGCAACCTCAGAGCGGCGCGAGGGATCCCGTGAGCGCGAGCGTCCCCTGGAGCCGGAGGGTTCCGGCGCTGCTGCTGGCGTCGAAGCCGAAGATGCGCACCTCGACGGCGCCGCTGGCCTTGCCGCCGAGCAACGCGGCGACCGCGACGCCGCCCGCGGACGACACCGGCAAGCTCTTCAGCGCGCCGAAGCCGTCCGCGCTGGTGGCCGCCGCCGCGCTGGTCGGTCCCGTCGGGGAGGCCTTCAGATCGACCGACAGCGACGCGGCGGCGAGCGCGCAGCCCGGCGGCGGGGTGACGGTGAACGTGAAGTGCTTGGCCACATCGACCGCGCCCGTCGGCCAGTCGCTAGCGTTCATCGCGCTATTGGTCGCGACGGCGACCACCCCGCCCCGCCGCAGCGCGCTCACGCCGAGCCCGGACGCCTTCGACGAAGGCAACAGGTCGACCTGCGAGCCCATCGCCTGGCCGAGATTGAAAGCGAGGAGCTGTCCGTTGAACGCGCAGGCAGAGGTCACGACGGCGTCGGGCGCGGCAAGCGCGTCCGCGA
>JAYTBL010000215.1:0-1904 GCA_043736975.1 Polyangiaceae bacterium | reverse complement strand
GCGTCAAGGCGAGCCATTACCGGCCTATTCCCGCCATTCGCGAGTACGTCCTCGTGTCCCAGCACTCGCCCCTCATCGAGGTGTGGCGCAAGAACGACCAGGCGCGGTGGGAGCTGGCCGCGGTGGCGGGCAAGGGAGAGCACGCCGAGCTCCCGACCGCGGAGGGGTGGCTTGCGAGGGGAATGCTGCGTGCTAGGGAGGTGCATGGTTCGCCCCCTCCGCAGTCTGCCGATCCTGGTCGCGGTCGTCGCAGCCGCCATGACGGCCTGTAGTTCGTCCGGTTCGTCGCCGAGCCCCGGCGTCGATTCTGGGTCCGGTCCGGTCGACGACGCCTCGGTGCCCGAGGTTGCGCCGGCGCCCAACCCCCTCGCCGAAGGCGTCGACGCGCTCTTCGCTGCGGCCGAGGCCAGCGATACATTTTCGGGAACCGTCGTTGTCGTCGACGACGGAAAGACTGTGCTGGAGAAGAGCTACGGAACGATGGACCGCAGCACCGAGCGCAAGGGCGCGCCCGATAGCATCCTGCGCGTCGGTTCGATCTCCAAGCAGTTCACGGCCTCGGCGGTGCTCGCGCTTGCCGCCGAGGGCAAGCTCGCTCTCACCGATCCGGTGTCCAAGTACTTTCCGGGCTACCCGCCCGCGAATCTCGAGCTCGACGGCGTCGCCGTGACGCTGCACCACCTCCTCAGCCACACGTCAGGGTTGCCCGATCCGCGCGCCACCGAGGGCTTCAAGAAGATCGTGTGGCGCCGAGAGATCGCCCCGACCGAGCAGATTGATCTGATCAAGGGCTCGCCGCTCGTGGCCAAGCCAGGAAGCACCTACGCCTACGTCAATTTCAACTTCCTTCTCGCCGCCATGGTCGTGGAGAAGGTCTCCGGCACGACGTACGAGACGTTCCTGAAGACCCGCTTCTTCCAGCCGCTCGGTATGAAGGACACCGGCACCCATCTGCCCCCTGCCGACGCGACGCGCGCGGCCGTCGGGTACTACGACGACGGCGGCCAGCTGGTCTCGTTCGCCGACGACCCGATCTTCAAGGATCGCGACCTCTCGCTGTCGTTCGGGTCGGGCCAGATCTACTCCACGGTGCTCGACCTGGCGCGTTGGGACCGGGCTCTCGTGGGCGTCGCCGCCTTGCCTGCTGCGACGCGGGACCTGCTGTTCAAGCCCAACCTCGAGGACTACGGCTATGGCTGGGTCGTCGAGAACAAGGGCGGCGTTGCTTACCAGTGGCACAACGGCGCGCTCAGTCCGTTGGGGTTCACGTCGCTGATGGTCCGCGTCCCCGCGAAAGACCGGTTCGTGGCGTACCTCGCGAACCGCGATCTCAAGCTCATTCAGCCGCTGTTCGAGGCCAAGGTCATAGCGCTCGCTCTGAAGTGAGCCCACTTCCCGTTTCCTGTCCTCGCTGCACCCAGTCGAAGCGCACCAGGGGCAGCGCCGTGGAGTAGGTCGGCAGCTTCTCCTCGGGACGCCACGCCTTCAGGCCCAGCTCCGCGGCGAGCAGCCCGACGCCCTTGGTCGCATCGCCGTAGCCGCTGTTCATGTCTCCCATCACCACCAGCGGACTGCCGGTCTGCTCGCGCCGCACGCCGAGCGCCGCCGCGAGCTCGAGGATCTGCGAGCGCCGCACGCCGGGCGCGAACGGCTCGAGGTGCACCGACACGACGTCGATGGCGCGGTCACCGAGCGCAGGCGACTGCACCGTCGCCACCACGAAGCCCTTGTCGTGGCAGAGGCGCCGCGCGAAGCGGCGGTCCTCGCCACCTTCCAGCGGATGCCGCGAGAGCAACGCGCGGCCGTGCAGCATGCCGAAGCGCTCGCGCTCGCCGTGCGGAGCGTGGAGGTGGAACGGCATCTCGGCGCCGCGCGCGATCCACGCGAAGTGATCGACGTTCTTG
>JAYTBL010000214.1:0-22909 GCA_043736975.1 Polyangiaceae bacterium | reverse complement strand
CGGAGCGCCAGGCCCCCTCGGACCCAGATGCGACTGATCTTCGTTTGCATGCAGGATGAGTGGGTGCGTGCCAGCGTTCGCGGTAGGCCTCGTGCCTGGGGTTGTCCGGCTCGTACCGCCGCCGTCACTCATCCGTCACAAAGCGCGAGGTGCCGGTGGTAGCGGGGCGCTCCTTCCGCGACAATGGCCGCGCATGCGACTCCGTGAGCTGCTGAAGACGCCGTCGGGCAAGCCCCGCCTCCTCCTCCCGGCGGTGGTGGTCGTCGTGCTGACGTTCGTCGTCGGGTGGGCGGCGCTGCGCGTCGTCCAGCGCACGCTCCCCGACGCGGAGCGCGCCAAGGCGCTCGCCCACACCGGCCGCTACGCCGCCGCCGAGGAGATCTACGTGCGCATGCTGCGCGAGACGCCGACCGCGAAGGTGGCCATCGATCTGCTGGACAACCACGAGCACGCGCTGGCCATGCAGATGCTGCGCAAGTTCAAGGGCAAGCGCGGCGGCCTGCGCGGCGCCGCCGAGCGCGACGAGGTGGTGATGTCGGAGGACGCGCTCGACGCGCTCCTCGAGGGCGGGCTCCCGCCCGACGTCTCGCTGGTGGCGCGGTTCTGGCGGGCCGTCGACAAGGACCAGATGCCCTCGGGGCTGCGCGAGGTGATCCTGGTCGGCGCCGAGCAGGAGCCGCCGCTGCCCTGGCACAACCACCTGCTCGCGCGCGAAGCGAGCCGCCATCACGATGGTGCGGAGGCGGCGAAGCGCTACGAGCGCGAGGGCCTCGCCTTCGCCGAGCGCAGCGAGGACGTCGACCGCGCGCTCGGGATCTGGATCGCGGCGGGTAAGTGGGATCAGGTCCGCGAACGCCTGCGGGATGCACGGGTCGCGGCGGCGGCCGAGCCCATCACCAAGTACCAGCTCGCGGTGCACGAGAACGACTGGAACGGCGCGGCGCGCTGGCTCGTCCAGGCGTGGCGCCCGCGCCTCGTGGCCTCGAGCCTGGTGATGAGCGGCGTCGCCGCGCTGGCATGGGGCTTCTTCTGCGCGCGGCTCGGCAAGCTCGGCGAGCGCGTGCGCCGCCGCCTGCCGCTCTACATCGTGGCGTTCGTCCTCGGCGTGGTCAGCATCGTCCCCACCGTCTGCCTCATCGCGGTCGAGGAGGCGAAGCTGCACCTGGTCGAGACCGGTGATCCGATGCGCGATCTGCTGTTCTTCGTGTTCGGTGTCGGTCTGCGGGAGGAGGCCTCGAAGCTCCTGCTCTTCGCGCCGCTGCTGCTCGTGCTCCGCAAGTCGGGCGACAAGCTCGATGTCCTCGTCTGCGGCGCGCTGGTGGGCCTCGGCTTCGCCGCCGAGGAGAACCTCGGCTACCTGGCGAGCGGCGATCTCCACACGGGGCTGGGGCGCTTCCTCACCGCGAACTTCCTGCACATGGCGATGACCGCCATCCTCGCCGCCGCGCTCGACGACTTCGTGAAGGATCGCGAGAAGCACGGCGCCGCATTCTCCAGGACGACCGTGATGGTCGTCGCGATGCACGGCGGCTACGACTTCCTCATCTCGCACGAGGAGTACGGCGGCTCGTACTTCGCGATGGCGGTGTTCTTCTTTTTGGTGAAGATGTTCCTCACCGCGGTCGATCACGCGCGCCGCAAGGCCGATCGCGGGATGACCATCACCCAGGCGTTCATCATCGCGCTGGCGGTCGTGACCGGGACGAGCGCGGTTTACGCCGTCGCCACCGTCGGACCGTTGCAGGGCCTGGTGGTGATGACGGAGGGCCTGCTGGGCGTGGCGATCCTGATCTACTGCTTCGTGACCACGCTGCGCGAGATGTGAGCGGCTACTTCTCGGGGCTCGAGATGAGGGTCGGCATGTAGTGCGTCGTGCTGCCCTTGGTGGACGCGATGGTGACCAGCTCGCTGCCCGTCTTGCCCGCCTCGTTCGCGGTGATCGTGAGGTAGGCCTTCTGGCCGTTCGTGCCGCTCTCGACGTCGAGCGAGAGCTCGACGTTGGCCTGCGAGCGGCTCGCGATGCCGCCGGCGGTCGCGCGGATCCTCCAGTCGGACAGCGGGCCGTCGCTGTAGAGACCGAGCGGTACGGTGCGCGTCTCGCCGACCGCGACCTTGTAGCCCTTGGTGGTGGTGATGTCGCCGCCTAGCGTGGTCAGGTCGACCGCGACGTCCTCGAGGTCGAGCGGCGTCGTGTTGAAGAAGACCGCGCCCGACGGGGCGGGCACGCACGGGTCGTGACCGGCGGCCGCGGACTTGTTCGACCAGATGCGCTGCACGGTGTACGCGAGGCCGGTCTCGGGGCCGGCGCGGAGAGCGGAGTCGCGGTAGAACTCGCAGGCGTCGCCGTTCTCGCTCTGGAACTGCTGGAAGAACTCCCACGCGAGGTCGTCCTGGCCGAAGCCAGTCCACGCGGGACGGACGCGCGGGTACGGATCGCTCGCGGCCTCGGAGAGCTCGTGGCTCAGGGCAACGGTGACGCTGTCGAACGAGGTGTCGCAGCGCGGGACGATGGCGTACGCGACGCTCTTGAGGCCGACCTTGGTGCTGTCGTGGTAGCCACCGACGCCCTGCGCGCACGCGCTCTGGCCGTCGAGCAGGAGCTTCGTGGCCTTCTGCAGGTGCAGGACGTAGATCGGGTCGCCGGCGGCGGGCGTGGGGAAGGTGCCGTTCGCCACGTTGGTGGAGACGAACGCAGCGAGCTGGGTGTCGCTCATCGAGACCGGAGGAGCGTCGGGCAGGCGCACGTGGTTCGCGGGACCGCTCACCGCGGGGCCGCTGCCGTACTCGGCGTTGGTCGCGACCCAGTAGGGCGAGGCGCCGATCGTGTCGCCGAGGGTCTCGAGGTCGTCCGCCTTCTCGTCGCCGTCCCACGTCACCGTGACGATGACGGGATGCGGGAGCGTGGCGCCGCCGTTGTTGGCGAGCTGGCCCATGGCCGGCGTGAACGCCGGGTACGTGGTGCTCGGCGCGCCGTGGTCCACCGCCGGCTTCGCCGGCGTCGTGGCGGGGGGCGTGACCGGCGCGGGGTCGGTCGCCGCCGGCGCCGGCTGGGACGCGCCGTCATCGGTGGAGCCGCACGCGACGCACGCGACGGCGACACCAGAGAGGACTACGACGAGGCAGGCGCTCGGACGTCTCCCCGGCGGCACGAGAGCGTTTCCACCGCGGCAGGTCAACCCTCGATCCGCGCCGAAAGGAGCCCGCCCGCGGTGAGGAGATCAGGGTAGGGGCGGCCAGACGCCCAGGTCGAGTCCTTCTGCGCTCACGAGCGCGATCTCGCGTCCCCGCCAGGCGAGCCGCGGGATCGGCGTGCCGCAGGCGAGCGGACCGATCGACCCGATGCGACGGACGCCGTAACTCGCTTCACCGACGCCGATCTCGTAGCCGCACCCCACCAGCGATAGGCGTAGGCGATCTCCCCGTGCTCGGCCGTCGCGCGCACGAGGACGGGCGAGCTCGCGGGCTGCGTCCCGAGCGTCATGGCGACGCCGACGAGCGCAGCGGCCCCCTGCACCGCGGTGCTCCGCAGGAGCGCGCGGCGCTTGCGGGCGCGGGGCGCGGGCAGGCGGCGCCATGCGCGGAAGACGAGGAGCGCGACGACGCGAGCAAGGCAATCGCACAGACGTCCTCGGCGAGATCGACGTCCGGCGCGAGGACGTCGCCACGGTCGCCGATGGTCGCGTTGATCTGGGACAACGGGATGGCCACGACGGCAACGAACAGGAGCCCGGCGAGCCGCGGCGCCGGCAGCGCGCGAAGGACCGCGCCGCCGGGCTGTGGCGGCCGCTGCGTCGCGCGCGCCGCATTGGCGGCGTGGCGTGCGCTGCGGTACGGCGTCCCCGGCGATGGCTCCTCGTCCGTCATGGCGAAGAGCGTATCGCAGCGCCTCACGATGCGCGCCCCGGGGCCCCCCCGATCAACGCAGACCGAAAGAACGTGGTCGAGGCCCGGCCGGGCTATCGCTACGCAGCATCGACGCGCGCAGGGGTGCTCCCCGTAGCTCGGTGCGTGCCCGTGTGAAGTACCCCAACGAAAGAAGGCCCGTGAGCGTTCTCACGGGCCTCGTTCGTTTCCTCGTGGGCGCAGAGGGATTTGAACCCCCGACTTCAACCGTGTGAAGGTCGCACTCTACCACTGAGTTATGCGCCCCGATACGGGGAGAGCCTTACCCCAGCCCTCGGGCTGGTTCAAGAGCCTACTCCGCCTTCTTCTTCTTGCCAGACTTCGGTTCGTGCGGGGGCGCGTCGGCCGGGGGCGCCGCCGCGCCGGCCGGGTCGGCGGCGGTCGTCCCGCCCTCGCACGCGTAGTAGCCCGCGGCGTTCGCTCGGAGGGTGCCGTCGGCGTCGTGTTTGAAGAAGCTGAGCGCCGCGTCGATGTCCTGCATCGCCAGCGGGTGGGCACCGGGATGCGTGCAGAACGCATGCGACCAGCCGCCCTTGGCGAGGCTGCCGTGCAGCTCCTTCATCTTCGGGCCCTGGTCGGGATCGCCGTCCGCCGAGACGAGCAGCACCGGCGGCGCCTTTGCGGGCTTCTGCGTGGGGCCAAGCGGACCGCCGTTCACGATCGCGTACGCCTGCGCGGGGAACACCAGGTGCGACGCGAGGTACGCCGCGAAGAAGCCGCCGTTCGAGTATCCGAGGACGTACCGCTTGTGCGGCCCGCCCTCCATGATCGAGTCGACCTGCCAGAGCACGCGATCCCAGTCGGCGACGACGTGCTTGAACGCAGCCGGGTCGTCGGTCTCCTGCGGCCAGCAGAAGTGGTCCTTCAGCTCCTCTTTCCAGGCGCAGAGCCCGCGCTTGCCGCGCGGCACCACGACCGCGAAGCCCTTGGCCACCACCGAGCGCACGAGGCTCCACTCCTCGGCCGAGCCGTGACCCGTGTACATGCCGTGCAGGTAGACGATGACCGGCGTGTCCTTGGTCGTCGTCTCCGGGACGGCGAAGCACGTGTCCTGCGGTCCGACCTCGAAGCCCTCCGGGCACCACGAGTCCGACGCGCTGAGCGTGGCCACGAGCGGCTTGCCAGGACCGCACGCCACGACCCCCATGACGCCGGCGCCCGCGAAGACCAAGGCGCGAGCGATTGCGCGAACGGATTGCTTGCTCATCCCTACCCCTGCCCTGACCTGCGCCCCGGACCCGAAACTCTACACCGAATCGCTCTCGGGCTCAGCAATGGCGCCAGGGAGCCGATGTGTGGCGAC
This sequence comes from Polyangiaceae bacterium, assembly GCA_043736975.1. Lineage (GTDB taxonomy): Bacteria > Myxococcota_A > Polyangia > Polyangiales > Polyangiaceae > Labilithrix. The sequence goes on along the minus strand of JAYTBL010000214.1, from coordinate 17,703 downwards.
ACGCAACAACCTCGCCCACAGCTCCTCGCGCCCCGCGCCGGTCTCGGCGCTCGTCCCCACGACCTTGACGCCGGCCTGCTGCTCGATCGCCTTCAGGCGTGGCTTCTGCTCGGACTTCGAGAGCTTGTCGAGCTTCGTGACGGCGATGAAGACCGGGAGGCCCTCGCGGAGGCTCAGGAACTCCACGAGCCCCTGCTCCTCTTCCTCGATGCCGCGCCGCGCGTCGACCAGGATCACGACCGCCTCGAGCGTCGGGCGCTCCTGGAGGTAGTCCTCGAGGAGCTTCTTCCAGTCGCGCGACTCGGTCTTCGAGACCTTGGCGTAGCCGTAGCCGGGCAGGTCGACGAACACCAGCTCGGGGCCCGCGGTCACGCTCACGTCGAAGAAGTTGATCTGGCGAGTGCAACCCGGCGTGCGGCTGGTACGGGCGAGGCCCTTACGCGCGAGCATCATGTTGAGGAGGCTCGACTTGCCGACGTTGGAGCGCCCGGCGAAGGCGATCTCGGGCCCCTTGGGGGCGGGGATCTGGTCGCGCTTCTGCGCGCCGGCCGTGAATTCGGCCGCAGAAATGCGGGTTTCCTTGGTGCTCGGGGTCGGCGTCGCCATCAGGCGGCGGAGCATAGTCAGCCCGCCGCGATTCTCACCATGGTTCGGTGATTTTCCGGCGGGAGGCCCTCTGTTCTCTCGAAATCTCGCTAACCCCGACGACGCGCGAGGCGCCGCCTGATCGGCGCCGCGAGCTCGTCGACCTCCCGCGAGCCCAGCCCCCACACCACGCCGAGGTAGATCACCCCGAACACGATCACCCCTGCCAGCCCGGGCAGCGCCCGCCCGATCGCGCCATCGACTCCCGTAACGATCCGCGCCGCACCCCACGCGGCGACGCCCGCGACCACCGAAGCGCCCGCGATCTTCGCCGCCGACGCGCCCAGCTCGCGCGCGCGGATCGTGCCGAGACGCCAGTGGAGGCCCACGAACAGAAGCACCATCTGCACCGCGCTCGAGCCCGCCACCGCCATGCTGACTCCCACGTGCCCGTAGGGACCGCGCAGCGTCAGCGCCAGCCCCACGAAGGCGATCAGGTCGAGCGCGCTCACCACCACCGGCGTCCGCGTGTCGCCCAGCGCATGGAACGCCGGCACCAGCTGACGCACCGCCGAGACCGTGAAGATCGCGCCGCCCTGCCACGCCAGCGCGCGCGCGGTCTGCTGCGAGGCGAATGCATCGAAGTGCCCGCGCTCAAAGAGCAGCACCACCACCGGCTCGCTCAGCGCCACGAGCGCTACGCTGCAGGGTACTGCCACGAAGAGCGAGAGGCGCATGCCGTGCGCCCAGGTCTTGGCGAGCTCCTCCGTGTTGCCCTCTGCCGCGAACGTCGCGAGCGACGGCAGCGCCGCCGTCGACAGCGCCATCACGAAGATGCCCTGCGGGAAGTCGCACAGCCGCGAGGCCCAGAAGAAGTAGCTCTGCGCGCCCTCGCCGAGCTCCGAGAGGAAGCGCCGCGAGAGCGTCATGTCCACGTAGTAGATCCCGAGCCCGAGCGTCATCGGCACGATCCGCCGGAGCATCTCGCGCACGTGGGGATCGCGGAAGTCGAACACCGGCCGCCCCGCGTACCCGATGGTCCGCAGCGCCGGCAGCTGCGCCGCCACCTGCAGCACGCCGCCCAGGAGGACGCCGATCGCCAGCGCCATCACGGGATCGATCCCGCGCGCCTCGAGCGGCCCGGCGAGGCCGAACGCCGCGCCCAGCAGCGCGACGTTGAACAGCGCGGGCGCGAACGCCGCCACCCCGAACTTCTTCTTGGCGTTGAGCGCCGCCATCCCCAAGGCGGCGGTGCCCATGAAGAAGATGTACGGGAACATCAGGCGCGTGAGGCTCTCGGTTCGCTCGAACTGACCGGGCGTGCCGTGAAAGCCTGGCGCGAAGAGCTCGGTGAGCGGCCCCGCGAAGACCATCCCCAGCAGCGACACGATCAGCAGCGCCACCAGCGAGACGCCGCGCGCGCGCGCGAAGAACGCTCGCCCCTCCGCGTCGCCTCCCTTGGCGAGGCGCCCGCTCAGCACCGGTACCACCGCGCTCGACACCGCGCCCTCGGCGAGCAGCTGCCGAAGGGTGTTGGGGATGGTCAGGGCGACCGCGAACGCGTCGGTCTGCGCGCGGGTGAAGAGCGCGGCGATCGCCATGTCGCGCCCGAACCCGAGCACCCGCGAGAGGAACGTACCGGCGCCGATGATCCCCGCGCGCCCCACCAGCCGATCGCGCTCGGCCTTTCCGGCTGCCTCGCTCGGCTTGCGATCCTCGAGCTCGCTGGGCATCGTCGCGCAGGCCCTCAGGAACGCGCGAGGTCGCCGCGATCTTCCTTCGCGTCGCCCGGGCGACACACGTCGCACTGGCAGAGCGCGCGCAGGTACTTGTAGGCGTAGATCCCGCTGGAGTGCCCGTCGAACCAGGTGAGCTGGAGCGCGTAGTTGCCGACGGGATCGATCTTGTCGATCTCCATCTGGATATCCGATGTCGGCTTGATGAACTTGATCGTGCCCTCGTGGCCCTGACAGCCCGCGCAGGGGCAGTAGCCGCGCAGCACTTCGTGCGGGAGGACTCCCTTGTGGCCATCGCCCCAGTCGATCTCGGTGGTCCTGGCGCCGCGAGGCGAGCGTACGGCCTTGCAGCGGAAGCGCGGGTCGATGCTCATTTTTTCGGTGCGTCGATGCGGGCGCGGAGGTCGTCGAGGGGACCGATGCCGGCGGTGGCGCCAACCGCGGAGATGGCCTTCGCGCCCAGCAGGTGACCGACCTCCAGCGCGCGCGACCACAGCTTCGGATCCTTCCACTCGGCGGAGGCGGGCTTCGCGCCCGAGCGCGCGATCACCGCGACCAGCCCCGCCATGAAGGCATCGCCCGCGCCGGTGGCGTCGATGCAGCGAACGCGCTTGGTGGGAAACGTGACCTGCCCGTGCGGACCGACGCACGCCGCGCCGTTCTCGCCGCGCGTGAGCACCCAGGTCGCGCCCTTCGCGTTGTCCTCGAGCCAGGTCATCCCGCGCTTGCCGGCGAGGGCCGCCAGGTCACTCTCCGAGCCCTTCACCACCACCGCGCGCGAGGCGAGCTCGGCGGTGGCAGCGCGCATCGACTCGGCGTCCGCCCAGAGGTGCTGGCGCACGTTGAGGTCGAGCACGAGCGCGCCCTTCGCCTTGTCGAGCGCGCCCAGGAACTTCTTGGTCGCGCCCTCGAGCGAGGGCAACATGCTCGTCGAGCAGACCACCGCGAACCGCACCTTCGCGGCGCCCGCGGCGACGTGCGCCTCGTCGAGCGCGAGATCGGCGGTCCCCTCGCGGTACGGCACGAACGTCGGCTCGCCCGCAGCGTCGCGGCTCACGAACGTGATGCCGGTGCGCGAGCCCTCGAGGCGCGCGATGCCCGTGACGTCGACGCCGCTCGCCGCGAGCTCGGTCCGCAGCGCGTCGCCGAGCTTGTCGTCCCCGACGGCGCCCACCGCCCCGACCTTCACCCCCAGGCGAGCCAGGATGAGCGAAACATTGGCCGATGCGCCGCCCAGCTCACGCCGGAAGGTGCGGGCGATCGGCTCCTTGTCGGGTTTGGCGTCGGGAGCCGGGTGCTCGAAGAAGTCCCAGAGCAGCTCGCCGAAGCAGGCGACGTCATTGGCCGTGGTCACGATCCTCCAAGCTTACTTTCACTTGCCGCCGTGCGGGTCGAAATCCGTGTGCGCGCTCATTGCCTCCTCCGCGATGTCGACGAGCTCGCCCGCCTGGACAGGCGTCATCACCAGGCCCGGCTCGCGGGCCTGCGCGCGCAGCGCGAGCCTTCGGAGCTCGGCGGTCATGGTGCGGCGCGCGCCGCCGCACGTCATGCACACGAGCCCACCGCCGCCGGCCTCGAGGAAGGCGGGGCGGCCTTCCGGACAGGGCTTGCCGCAGCGCACGCAGCGCTCGAAATCGATCGCGTAGCCCAGCTCCGCCAGCAGCGCGATGCCGAAGACCGCCAGGTGCTGGCTCACCACCGGCGAGATCGCGCCCTCGCTTACCCCGAGCGCGGCCCCTGCCCCGTGGCCCAGCGCATCGAGGATGTCGAGCAGCGTCCCGAGCGAAGACCACACCGCGGGCTCCGGGGTGCGCGCGGGACAGAGGTGCCGCATCCAGCGCAGCGCGTGGCCCGCCGCGTCCATCGTGTCGAGCGACCGCACGATGCCCTCGCGCGGCCTTCCGATGCGCGCCTCCTTGAGGCTGCACAGCTCCTTGCCCTTGTCCTCGAGCGAGACGAACAGCTCGTGGATGGGCTCGAGGGCGCCGCCGAAGCGCCTGGTGGAGCGGCGCGCGCCGCGGACCACCGCCGAGACCTTGCCGTCCGTCTCGGTGAAGAAGGTCGCGATGAGGTCCGCCTCGCCGTAGGCGACGCTGCGCACGAGCAGCGCGGCAGACTCGATCCGCTTCACCCCAGGGAACGGGACACGACGAGGGAGGAGAGCTCGGTCGGCATGTCGCGACCGCGCGGCTTGAGCACGATCGACAGCGCGAGCGTGAAGAGGATGAGCAGGAGCACCAGCGCGATGGCCACGCCGAAGCGGCGGCTCTGCCCCTCGCGCGCGGCCTGCACGGGCGAGGCGACGGGCAGCGGGTTCGCGTCCGCGGCGCCGATGCGCCGGCTGGCGGTGTAACGCGCCACGACGTCGTCGGGCACGAGCCCCACGGTCTGCGCGTACGACTTCAGGAAGCCCTTCACGAAGACCTCGCCGGGCAGGTCGTCGAAGTGGTCCTTCTCGATCGCCTCGAGCGTGCCGAGCGGGATGCGCGTGACGCGGGAGACCTCGGACAGCGCCATGCGCTTGGTCTCGCGCTGGCGTCGCAAGGTCGATCCGACGGTGTCCATGCTCACGATGTCCTCGATTTCGTCATGGCTGTGGCTAGGTCGCGAGCATCTGCACGCAGAGCTTCCCCGTCTTCGTATCGGCGGAGATGTCGCGGCACTTCTCGCAGTCCTTCTTCCATTCAGGGTTACCGAGCTGCTTGCGGATCCGGGAGCGGGCCCACCAGGCGTCCTGGAGGGTCTCGCACTGGGGGTCCGCGGAGAGCGCGTTGCCGAGGCTGGCCTCGGCGGCGGGGAGATCCCCCTTCTTCTCGTAGGCGAGGCCGAGTCGGTAGTGACCCACGCAGAACCGCGGCTCGGCGACGGCGTTCTTCAGCGAGACGATCGCGGCATCGACCTGGCCGTCGCAGAGCTGCGCCTCGCCGAGGTTGCCCCAGGCGAAGTAAGGGTGGACGTACGCCGGGTCCTTCGTGAGCGGCTCGAGGACCGGGATCGCCTCCCGGCAACGCTTCTCGTTGACCAGGATCTGGCCGAGGAGGTTCTTCGCGTCGCGGAACTCGGCGTTCGCCTTGAGCGCAGCGCGGGCATGCTTTTCGGCCTCGGGGAGCCTGCAGTCCACGGCCTCCAGACCGCGGTTCGTCGAGCAGAACGAGAGGTGGATGACCGCGACGAAGTACTGGGCCTTGTCGTTGTCCTCGTTGAGGGTGATGGCCTTGGTGGCGTGGTCGAGGGCGGCGCGGGGGTTACCCTTCTCGAAGAGGTCCCGGGCGAGATCGTACTCCGAGTCGCTCTGGCGCTCGACGCTCTGGGCGCCAGGCGCCTGGCTTCCCTTGCTCGGACAGCCGGTCGATGCGGCGATCGACAGCAGCGCGAGGGGGAGCGCCACGGTCACCCGACGCAACGGCGAGGCCGGCGCGCGGGGTACTGCAGCTCGGAGGTGGGGCGAGCGCGACCGCATGGATCTGGGGACGAGCGGGTCTATTCTGGCTGGGATTCGCCGTCAACCCTGAACGGCAGCCCCTCAAGTGGGCGCCACAACTGGGCTTTCAGCCGGCTCGAGCGACGAAGAGCGGCCACGACGAGCGTTTGCTGACGCATTGCAGCATCGCGCGCGCCGATCAGCGTTCGCCGCGGAGCTCCTCTTTCGACCCGAGCAGGGCATAGAGCCGCCGCAGCGCCTCGAGGTCCGGGATCTCCACCCGTTCGCCGACGATCTTCACGTACTGCTGGTCGCGCAGGCGCTGGACCGTCCGCTTCACGGTCTCGACGTCGAGGCCGACGCGGCTCGAGAGCTCGACCGGCGAGACGAGGAGATCAGCCGGGCCGGCGGTCGCCCGCGACATCTTGAGCAGCGCGCTGATCACCTTCGACTGGGTATCGCGCAGCATGAGGACCTCGATCTGGTCCTCGGCGTCGCGCAGGCGACGGACCAGCTGGGTCAGGATCCGCTCCGAGAGCGCCGGGAATCGCTCGAGGATCTGGCGGAGGGCGGCGCGGTCGAGGACGAGCGCCGTCCCCTCCCCGAGCGCCACCGCGGTCGAGGTCCGGAGCGCCGCTTCGAGGAGGGCTCCCTCCCCGAACAGGTCGCCGGCGCGGAGGACCGAGAGGCTGCGCTCCACCATGCGGACCCGCTTGAGGAGCCGGACGCGCCCGCCACGCAGGAGGTAGGCCTCGGTCGCGGGGTCGCCCTCGCGGAACAGCACCTCGCCCTGGGCGAACGGCCGGCCGTACTGCTCGAGCAGCAGGCGGGTCGGCGCGTCGATGTGCTCGTTCAGATCGAGGAGCGTGTCGGGCGGCGCCACGCTCGGACGATAGAGCATCCGTCAGGGCTCCTCAAACTTTGGCGAATCCGCCGCCGCGTGGTCGAATGCCTGCCGTGAGGACGGCCCGCGAGCAGCGCACCACCAAGGAAACGAAGATCGACGTGACGGTCGGCCTGGACGGCACCGGCGCGGGCTCGGTCACCACCCCCATCCCCTTCCTCTCGCACATGCTCGAGCAGATCGCGAAGCACGGGCTCATCGACCTCACGGTCGACGCCCAAGGCGACGTGGAGATCGATGGACACCACACCACCGAGGACGTCGCGTTCACGCTGGGCAAGGCGGTGGCCGCCGCGCTGGGCGACAAGGCCGGCATCGCCCGCTACGGCTCGATGACGCTCCCCATGGATGAGGCGCGCGCGACCTGCGCCATCGATCTGTCGGGGCGGCCCTACTTCGTCTGGGAGGTCCCGATGCCCAAGTCCAAGCTCGGGACCTGGGATACCGAGCTCGCCGAGATCTTCTTCGAGGGCTTCGCCCGCGGCTGCGCGTGCAACCTGCACCTGGTCCTGCACGCCGGGACGAACCTCCATCACATGACGGAGATCTGCTTCAAGGCGTTCGCGCGCGCCCTACGCAACGCCTGCGCCCTCGACCCCCGCGCCAGCGGCATCCCCTCCACCAAGGGCTCGCTCTAGGGCTCGGGCGTGCCGACCGACGCGACGCCTTCCTCGGCCTTGCGATCCCACATCGTGACCAGCAGCGTCGCGAGCATCGAGAGGAACTTGAGCCCGAGCTCGTGGTCGTCCTCGAAGATGTCGATGAGGCCCTCGCGCGCGCCGCGGAGGACGAGCGCCGGCTCGGCGGTCACGAGCTGGTTCCAGCGCGGTAGCGACGTGATCGACTCGGCGCCGCCGACCACGTAGCCGGGGCCGATCTGCTGGACGAACTTCTCGTCGTTCCAGCTGAGGTGGAGCATCCCCTTCACGATGAAGTAGGAGTGGTCGGCGCGCTCACCCGGACGCCAGAGCACCTCGCCGGCGGGCAGCCGCAGCTCGACCATCTTGCGCGCGAGGGTGGCGAGCGAGTTGACGTTCGCCTCGGTGAACGCGCGCATCCGCCGTAGCAGGAAGATGCGCTCGACGATCCCCAGCGGCTCGTCGCCGATCGCGCCGTCGAAGGAGACGGCGGGCGGAGCGTAGGGAGGGGGCGGCGTGACCTTGTTCTCCTCGATGAGCCGCTGCGCCACGCCGCGGATGGCGTTGAGAAGCACCGGGAAGTGGTCCTCGAAGACCTCTCCCATGGCGTCGGCCTGCACCTCCAGGGCCTCCACGAAGTTCTCGGCGACCGCCGACGTGCCTCCGGCGTTGCGCGCCAGGAACGACATGAACCCGACGCCGCCGGGCCCGCGGATGGTGCCGATGCGCTTGCCCTTGCGGCGCAGCGTGACGGTGCCGGACCCGACGAGGTAGAACGAGCGCGGCGGCTCGTCCTCGCGCAGCAGGACCTCGCCGTGCCGGAACGTCACGGGACGCAGCGAGGCAGCGAGCTGCGCCAGCTCGCTGCCAGGCAGCCCGCTCAGCGGCGGCACGCTGCGCAGGCGCAGGATGCGCTCGGTCAGCTCAAGCTGGCGCACGCGTGGCTCCGCTGTCGCTGAGGGGTGAGTCGGGCGCGGGCGCGAGCAGCTCGGTCACGGTGTCGACGAGGCGCTCCGCGAGGCTCGTCGCCAGCGGGCTGCTCTCGACCGCGGTCGGCAGCGGCGCGCGCCGCTCCGCCTCGATGTCGATGCCCAGCTCCTTCGCGCGGTACTCGGCGAGGAGGCGAACCGTGTCGCTGCCCTGGGTGAGGAGCTCGCGGATTGCAGCCTCGTACGTGAGCTTCGGCGCCTGCGACGGACGGCTGACCAGCACGCTCGAAGGGCGGCCCGAGGGCTCCCGCGGCGGCTCTCGCTCGCCGACCAGGGTGAGCACGCGCGTCCTCAGCGGCTCCTCGACCAGGTTCTCGAGCAGCTCGAGGCTGCTGGCCCGCGACTTCGGGTCAGCGCTGCGCAGCCCGCGCCAGATGTCGTCGAACGGGTCGCCGTTGATCAGCTCGAGCAGCAAGAAAAGCCGCTGCGTGGCATGGATCTCCTTGTCGTGCACGAGATCGACGATCAGGTGGTGCGCCGCCTGGAGCGGGGTCGAGCCGGCCCGCAGCGAGACGGCGTCCTCGTCACCGAGCGAGAGCGCGGTGCCCCAGCGGCGAAGCTCCTCGACATGGGCGAGCGTCGCCTCCGCCGTGCGCGTCAGGAGCGACGGATCGAGCTTCAGGTCGGGATTGATGCGCCGCAGCTTCACCAGACCGCGGATGACCTTGAAGCGCACCGCGCCTTCGCGAACGGTCGCGAGGTGTCGCATCAGGATCTGGGACGCGCCGCCCGGCTCGAAGCTCGACACCGTGCGCGGCAGGTGCACGCGGATGTCGCGTGGGAGGTCGGCCGCCGACATGGCCTGATCGAGGGCGGCCAGCGCGTTCGGAGTCACCGACAGCGCCGCGCGGGCGGCAGAGCGGAGCTCGTGACGGTTGAGCATGTGCACGAGGACGGAGATGAACTTCTCGGCGGGCCGGGCCGCCATCGCGCGCGCCACCTCGAGCCGCACGCGGACGTCGGGCGAGGCGAGCGCCAGCGCGTCGGCGGCCGTCGGCGGCCGTCGGCGGCCGTCGTGTGCCGCCCTCTCCTCTTCGTCGTCCTTCAGCTCGTGCGCCTGCGCGGCGATCGCGATGAGGAGGTCGTCGAAGCGTTCGTCGACCGCGGGGTCGGAGCCGCGCCGGGGAGCCACGATACCGACCGCTCGCGCGAGCTCGGCGGCGGTCTCCCACGACCGCATCTCGAGCACCGTGCGCAGCTGCTGGTCTGCGTCCGCAAGGTCGATCCAGCCGCGCGCCATCAGCGCGACCAGCGCGGTCACCGAGACCCGCGGCGAGCGATCGCCGAGCCGCTCCAGCAGGAGCTCCTTCTGCGGGGCCACGGCCGTCCGCGCGCGCAGCGCTGCCGCAGCGACCTCGCCATCAGGGTGCGAGTTCAGACGATCGGCGATCGAGACGAAGTCCGAGCGCCCCATCTCCTGGAAGATGTCGAGCGCGCGTAGCACCACCACCTTGCTCGGGTGATACAGGATCAGCGCCGGAACGAGCCGCTCGCGATGCTGCTCGGCGAGCAGCTCGAGGGCCGAGATCACGTCCTGGTCGTTGCTGCTGTTGAGACCTGCGAAGAGCGTCTCGAGCGCGCCGAGGTCGAGCTCCGGTAGCTCGGCCTTGCCGCTGAGCCCGCCGCTGCGCAGCGTCTCGCGAAAGACGTCGAGGTAGTGGCTGCGGATGGTGACCACGAGCGCGAGCCAAACCAACGCGAGCCCGAGCACCACCGCGCCCAGGAACGGCGCCCCCACCGCGGCCCCTCCGACCGCGAGCAGCGCGATGACGAGCAGCGAGCCCAGCGCCTGCCCGCCGCGCGAGCCGACGACATCGATGATCGGCTTGATGCGTTCGCGCGTCCCGTCGGGCACGGGAACGAGGAGGAGCTCGGTGCTGGTCTTGTGGATCGAGTAGCGAAGGGCGCCATCGAGCCCCTTGATGACCATGGCCGCGCCTACCGCCCCAGCAGAGAGGACGACGCCCCCCGCGGCCACCAGCATGAGCGCGGGAAACACGAAGAGCGCGCGCTGGACGCCCGCGCGCCGGAAGACCCAGGGGGCGATCGCGAGCTGCGCGATGAGCGCGAGGCTGTTGGTCACCGCGTAGAAGCCGGAGAGCCAATTGCCGAGGTCCCGCGTGCTGTCGAAGCGCAGCGCGATCTGCGACTTGAAGAGGAAGTCAGAGACCGTGACCGTGATGGTCGAGATGAGGACGAGGTAGAGCACGCGCCGCGCGAACTGGTTCTCGAGCATGAGCGAGAGTGTCGCGCTCATCGGCCGCCGCCGCAGCGGCGCGACCTCGGTCCCCCGCCGCGGGCGCGCCTCGGGCTCCTCGGCCGGCACCTTGATGAGCGTGCACGGGAAGGCCGCGACCACGAAGATCCCCGCCGCCATGAGGACCGCGGATCGCGGCGAAAGCATGCTGATCGTCACGCGCGCCAGCACCGCGCCCACGACGCCGCCCAGCACCGCGCCGACGCCGATGAAGCCGTAGAGGCGCTTGGCCTGGGTCATCGTGTGGGCGCGCCCGAGCAGCGTCCAGATCTGGACCATCGCCCATGAGCCGAAGAGGCCCGTCCACACGTACACCGCGTAGAGGACCGAGGGCCGCGCCGTGCCGCCGTGCATCGCGGTCCAGAAGCCCGTGGTGATGACCGCGCCGACGCCGAGCGCCCCCGCCACGCCCCACTTGCTGTCGGCGCGCGCGGCGCGGATCTGCGAGAGCCCGAGCGCGAGCACCACGATGATCAGGTACATCCACGGCAGACGCGAGACGGGCATCTTCGCGAGGAAGAACGCGTCGCGCGCGGTCTCGAGGAGGGTGTGCCCGGTCGTCACCAGCAGGAGGGTGGCGAACGCCGCGAACGTGTTCCTCCGCTCTTCGGGACGGACGTCGAGGATGCGGTGGAGCGTGCTCATCGTTCGAGAAACTAGCGATCAGCGTAGCGGACGCTTCGTGGCCTCCTGGTGATTCGATGCCGCGGGGCGCGCGCCGTCGCTCGCGTCACTGCGACATGAATGTCAGCCGTCGAGCGGACGCTTGAAGATGAAGAAGCACTCCTTGGAGTTACCCCCTCGCTCCCGGTCGAAGCTGGCGACGAGCTCCCAGCCCTCCTTGCCCGTTTCGTTGAGCTTGTTCTCAAAGGCATCCTCGGTGATCTCGAAGATGTCGAAGGTGATGCGCTTGTACGCCCACTTGGTCATGCCCCTCAGACTAACGCGACGGCGAGGCCACGTCTCCGATCCGACGCCCGATGAACGTCGCCAGGATGGTCTTCTCGGTTTTTCCCACGTTCACCCCGGCGGTCCAGAAGCCGCGGTCCAGGCGGTCGATGGTGGCATCCAGGGGGCCCTTGGCGGCGGGAGCGTCCCACATCTGGGCCTCACCGTCCTTCAGGCGGAGGAGGGGCAGGTCGAGGCGCTTGATCTGCACCTGGAGGGTGGCGACGAGGGTGTCGAGGCCGGTCTCGCAGAGCCCCTTGATCTCGGTCTTGTGGCCCACGCAGACCTTGCCCGGTCCGATGGGGTCGATGCAGCGCTTCGAGACATCATCCGCGAGGGCGTCGCAATTCACGACCTTGCCGATCGCCGCGCGGAGGTTCGGCACGCCGAACTTGTCCTTGGCGAGGGCGTCGGCAGCCAGCACGGCGAACGAGCCGATCGGGATGTCGAAGCGGTGGTCACCCAGCTTGAGCCGCGCCGACTCGAGCGTGGGCGAGCGCTTCTCCAGCGAGACGGCGTTGGCGGCGACGCTCTGCTGCTCGAGGCTCTTGATGACCGCGGGCGCGCCGATGAACGTGCGCTTGCTCTGCCAGTTGTACGCGACTCCCGTGAAGGTGTGTGAGGCCTGCGAGTCGCCGATGGCGTCGCCCGGCGGGAGATCGAGGTTCGTGACCAGCTCGAAGCGGGTGGTGATGGTCGCGAGGTCATCGAGCATCGCCGTGAGCGTCTTGGCGAACGGCACCTTCTGGTAGAGCGATTTGAAGAGGTGGTCGTCGATGAACCCGAGCACCTGATCGCGGATCAGGCCGGGGATGGAGTTGATGACCTGGGGCACGACCGGCACGCCCGCGGCGTCGAGCACATCGACGAGCGTCTGCGTCGGGTGCTCCTTGAAGTTCGTGAGCGCCTTCAGGGTGTCGTTCGCGACGTCGGGGAAGATCCCGGCCGACGTGAGGTCGAAGTAGTTCGAGAGCTCGTACCGCCCATCGAGCTTGGGGGCGAGGGGCTGGCCATCCGGGCCTACCGGCATCCCGTCGGGGCCGAGCGTGACGTTCGAGCCGTTCCCCCCGCCGGTGGCGTTGGTCCCGTCGCTCGACATCGGGTCGACGCTGCCGTCGTCGCTGCTTCCGCACGCCACTGCCCCGAGCGCGATCATGACCACCGGGACGATTCGAAGCTTGCCCATGAACCTCACCTCTCACCGGCACCTTCAGCAAGGCGCATACCGCCCGTCGGGGCGCCGCGGTTCGGCGCGAATCGCGACCGATGCCGGAAATGGGGCGAAACGTTGGCGCACGACCGATCCAGGCGCGGGGCAAGATCAGGCCCCACGGGCCGCCGGGGGGTTGCGCAGCGGCCTGCGCAAAAGCAAAAACGGCCGGTACGCTCACGCGCACCGACCGTCTTCTCGGACACACAGTCTCCAGTGGGAAGGAGGGGACTTGAACCCCTACGCCTCGCGGCGCTAGCACCTCAAGCTAGTGCGTCTGCCAATTCCGCCACCTTCCCGTGGGGGCCACGGGAAGTAGTCAACCTCGCAGGACGAGTCAAGGATTCATGCGCGGCGGGCGACACGGGCGAGCACGGCGAGGACCTCGCGGATCTCGAAAGGCTTCCTCACCAGCTCGACGGTATCGTCGGCGAGGGTAACCGGCAGCGCGTCGGCGTTGCCCGTGACGAGGATGACCGCGGCGTCCGGATGGTGCGCGCGGAGGCGCGCGATCGCGCCTGAGGCGTCGTCCTTGATGGGCGAGAGATCGATGAGCGCCGCGTGGTACGGGCCGGCCGCAAGCGAGGCGGTGAGCTCGGCCGCGGTGGTCGCGATGGTCACGGCGGCTCCGCGGGCCTCCAGGACCGTCTCGAGGAGCTGCGTGACCGCGGGGTCGTCCTCGACCACGAGCACGCGCAGGCCCGAGAGGTCCGCCACGCGCGAGGTCGACATCGGCGGCCGCGGGATGGCGTCCACCCGAGGCCAGGTCACGCGGAACCTCGCCCCCTTCCCTTCGTGGGCCAGCAGCTCGACGTCGCCCTGCGAGGCGCGCGCGAGCGCGCGCGAGTGCTGGAGCCCGATGCCCGTGCCGCCGGGGCGGAGCGAGTCGCCGTGGAAGATGTCGTCCCGGCGCGAGGCGGCCACGCCCGGCCCCTGGTCGGCGACGAGGATGACGCACTCCTCGTCGTCGGCGACGACGTTCACCTCGATCGCCGAGCTCTGGGGCGCGTGAGCAATCGCGTTGAGCACGAGGTTCGTGACGACCTGGGAGACGTCGAGCGCGCCGGCGACGCGTGCCGTGACGTCGCCGCCGCTCACCACCAGGCGCGTGCCCCGGCGCGTCGCCTCGACGCTGAGCGCGCGCCCCACGTCCTCGACGATGGGTCCAATCGGCTTCTGCTCGTCGAAGCGCGGGCTGCCGATGGCATGCCGCGAGAGATCGCGAGCGATGCGCGCCCGCTGCTCGATGATGGTGAGCGCGTAGGCGATGGCTTCGGGCGTCGCGTCCGGTGAGCGGGCCTCGCCCACCCAGCCGAGGAGCACGGTGAGCGCGTTCGACACGTCGTGCAGGACGCCCGCGAGATCGCGGTGGGGGTCGGACGGCTCCGTCACGGGCCGAGACGCTACGACAAGTCCCGGGCTACGTCACTCGCGACGGCGCTCAGGCCGGGGCGGCCACGCCGTCGACCACGCCCTCCGCCGTGAGCCGCGCGAGCGCCTCGGTCACGACCTGCGCGTGGTCCTTGTCATCGGGGTGGAAGCCGGGACGCAAGTACTCGGCGATGCCCTTGAGGAAGACGCGCGAGACGATGGGCTGCGGCACCCGTGAATGGCCTTCCTTCTCGGCCGCCTTGCGGAGCGCCTTCATCTCGCGGGCGCAGTCCCGGAGGGACATGCCGTCCTGCGCGAGGAGCGCACGGGTCGCCTGGACCCAGAAGCCGCCGAGGAGGAGCGTGGCGAGCGCCATGCCGGTGATGCGCAGCGCATAGCTGGGATGAACGGCCGCAAGGACGTCGAAGGCGACCGACTTGTGCTCCAGCTCCTCCACGGCGTGCCACTCGAGGAGCTGGCGGAGCGCGGGATGAGCGTGCGCGAGCGTGCCGCTGGAGAGCGCATCCTCCGCGAGGATCGCCGTGAAATGCTCGAGGGCCACGGTGACCGCGAGGCGCAGCGCGGGCGACGTCGCCTTCTCGATCCTGCCGTAGGCGAGCGCCTCGTAGGGCACGAGGATCGCGTCGAGGTCGTAGCCCTGCTCCTTCAGCGTCTCGAAGAACCGCTCGTGGGCCTGCGCGTGGCGGCCCTCCTGGCCGAAGAAGCCGCGCACGCGCGCCGCGAGCTCCGGGTCGTCGATCTGCGGGAGGTACTGGCGGACGGCGCGAACGAAGAAGCGCTCGCCGGCCGGAAAGAGCAGGTTCACGCCGTTCGCCACCTGCGTCGCCGCGGCGCTGTCGCCGAACCATCTCTTCGGGACGCCGTCGAAGGAGACGCGCGGGGTGCGCGCCATGGGGACCTGGGCGTGCGTCTTCGAGCCGTCACTAGCGTGGGTCGGGTTCACTGGGGCCTCCATTGACTCTGCTTCAGTAGTGTCAGGGCGTATTGAACTTTAGTCAATAGGGCGCTACGCTTCGTGAAGGATGGTCAGGTCGCTTCCCGGGACGAAGCACGCCCCGCGCCCGCGCGCGGCGCGCGCCAAGGCCGAGCCGCGAGTGCGCCTCGACAACGAGGAGCGCCGTACCCAGCTCCTCGCGCTCGGCCTCGAGCACTTCGGGGGGCGCGCGTACGACGACGTGTCGATCGACGCGATCGCGGCCGCAGCGGGCATCTCGAAGGGCCTCCTCTACCACTACTTCCCGACCAAACGCGCGTACTACGCGGCGACGATCCGCGTGGCGGCGACGCTCTGCGTGGCGTGCACCGAGACCGACGAGGCGATGCCGCCGCTGCTGCGCTTGCACGCAGGGCTCGACGGCTACCTGGGCTACGTGCGCGACCACGCGAAGGCGTACGCGACGCTGCTGCGGAGCGGCGTCGGCGTCGATCGCGAGATCGCGCGCATCGTCGACGAGACGCGCGCGACGTTCATCGCGCGCCTCATCGAGGGCTTCGAGCCGGGCATGCTCCCTTCTTCCCCCACGACCCGCCTGGCGCTCCGCGGCTGGATCGGCTTCGCGGAGGCGGTCAGCCTGGGTTGGACGGAGGCGCTCGCCGCGGGCACCCCCACCGCGACGCAAGAGCAAGTGAGCACGCTCCTCGCGAACGCCCTCCTCGAGATCCTGCGCGCCGCTGCCCTGTAGACGATTGGAGGCCTCGGAGGCCCGAGACCTGAGGTCAGCCGTCGGCGACCACGGTCGACGACGGGGTGTCGGCGGTCTTCGCGCGCGGGGACTGGCGGAGCACGCTGAGCGCGCGGCGCGCCGCCTCCACGGTGATGTCGCGCGCCTCGACGATGATTGCCGCCACGCTCTCGACCTCGCCGCCCTCGGCGCCGGCCGCCAGCGCGACCGATCGGGCATGCAGCGCCATGTGCCCGCGCTGGATGCCGTCCGTCGCGAGCGCGCGGACCGCAGCCAGGTTGGACGCGAGGCCGACCGACGCTGCGATCGCCGCGAGGTCGCCCGACGCCTCGACGCCGGCGATCTGGAGCGAGAGCCGCGCGCTCGGGTGGACCCGCAGCGTGCCGCCCACCGTGCCCAGCGCCAGCGGCAGCTCGAGGAAGCCCGACAGCGCATCACCGTCGCGGCGCCAGATCGAGAGCGGCGAGTAGCGCCCAGAGCGGGCCGCGAAGGCATGCGCGCCGGCCTCGACCGCGCGCCAGTCATTGCCGGTGGCGATCACCACGGCGTCGATGCCGTTCATGATGCCCTTGTTGTGCGTGGCCGCGCGGTAGGGATCGAGCTCCGCGAAGCGCGACGCGTTGACGATGCCGTCGATCACCGCCTGGCCGTCCATGTCGTCGGTGGCGAGCGACTCGGCCGCGACGCGGCAGCGGACGCGCACGCAGCGCTTGTCGCAAAGGTTGGAGAGGATCCGGAGGCCCACGCGCCCGCCCGCGAGCGCGGCGAGGCGATCGGCGACCGCCTCGGCGATGGTGTTGATGAGGTTGGCGCCCATCGCATCGCGACAGTCGACGATCACGTGCACGACGATCATCGCGTCCGAGGGCTCGCCCAGCGTGCGCACCTCGAGGTCGCGCGCCCCGCCGGCCCTGGAACACAACCCCGGTACGGCGCGGTCGGCCATCGCCAAGACCTCCTCCCTCGCGGCGAGGATCGCCCTGGTCGCCGCCGCGGCGTCCTTCACGTGGGTGAGCTGGATCTGGCTGATCATCAGCGGCTCGTCGATCTCGACGCTGAAGCCGCCCGCCGCGCGGACCATCTTCGCGGCGTTCGACGCTGCGGCGACGACGCTCGGCTCCTCGACCACCATCGGCACGACGTGGTCCTGGCCATTGACCCGCACGTTCAGCGCGACGCCGTAGGGCAGGCTGTAGGTGCCGAGCACGTTCTCCACGAACTTGTCCGCGGTCTCGGCATCGAGGCCGCCGCGATCGAGCGCGCGCGCGATCTCCACGGCCTCCACGCCGGTGGCCTCGCTGACCAGCTTGCGGCGCTCGGCCACGGTCACCTTGTAGAAGCCCGGCAATTGCGAAGTTCGTTTCGTCATGACGTCGAGGCCATCCCGGCAATGGCCGCGTCCCCAAGGGAGGCGGCAGACTGTGAGATGACCCTCACTCCTTTCTCATCCAGCGCAACGTCGATCTCGAAGAGGCCGAGCGCGAGCGCGCGCTCCACGAACGCCGGCCCAGGGCGCCTGCTTCCGACATAGGTCGCAACGTCCCCACCGCCAGCTCCCGAAACACAGAACGCTGCACCTTCGGCGGCCGCGAGCGCCTCCAGGGCCGCGAAGCCCTCGGGCACGATGGCGACGCCGGCGGCCGCGCCGAGGCGAGCCAGCGCGCGCGAGGCCTGGCGCACGGCACCAATGAACGACTCCCGCTCCCCCGTGCGCACCGCACTCGCGGCGGCCTGGGCGATGGTGGTGAGCTCGGCAATGCATGCATGATGCACGGAAGGGTCGGTCTCCGCGAGGCGATCCACGAACCCGCGCAGCTCCGAGGTGCGTGCGCTGGTGCCGCACGCGAACACCGCGAGCACGATCGCTGCGGGCAGCGTACGGATGCGCGGGTCGCCGGGGACATACTCGAGCACGCCGCCGTACACGCTCGCCGCGACGTC
>JAYTBL010000213.1:0-5024 GCA_043736975.1 Polyangiaceae bacterium | reverse complement strand
GCTCAGCTCACCAGCGCGCTCTCATCACCCAACGTGGTGCGCGTGATCGAGACCTCGGGCCCGGACGCGCCCATCCCGTTCCTCGCGATGGAGCGCCTCCACGGTGAGGACCTGGCGACGCACCTGCGCGACGACAAGCGCATGACTCCGAAGCAGGTGGTCGCCATGATGCGCGAGGTCGCGGCCGGCCTCGACGCCGCGCACGCCGCAGGCGTCGTTCACCGCGATCTCAAGCCTCGGAACATCTTCTGCACGCGCGCCAAGGGCGCAGGGCCGAGCCATCGTGACGTCTGGAAGATCCTCGATTTCGGCGTCTCGAAGCTCGCAGGCGCGCGCCCTGCCGGTGGGCAAGCGCGCCGACCTCTTCTCGCTCGGCGTCATCGCCTACCGCGCGCTCACCGGCAGCCCGCCCTTCTCCGGCGACACGAACGTCGAGATCCTCTTTCGCATCTCGCATGCGATGCAGCTGCGGCCCACGCAGGTGACCCGACTGCCCGAGGCGCTCGACGCGGAGCTGGCGCTCGCCCTCGAAGCGGCGGTCCGCGGCAAGCTCGACCCCAGCCTCGGCGCCCACTCGCGCGCGCTCCTCGCCGCGCTCCCCTGGGGTGCGTCGCGACCGCCCGGGGGGTAAGGTGGCTGCATGGTCCTCGGTCTGTTCGTGGCGCGTCCTTCGCTTCCGTTCGAGATGTTCGACGGCACCTACACCGAGCGCGAGGCGCGCCGGGCGAAGCGCATGGAGAGCATCTATCACGTCGGTCAGGACCGTATCTGGGACGGCCGCGCGGTCCTCGCGGGGCTCATCGCCGAGCACGGGAGCCCGAAGCTGGGGGCGCGCGAGCGGGCCGCGCTCTCGCAGATCTTCTCGGTGATCATGTGGGGGAGCTCGCGGCGTGGAAGATCAGCGCGCAGCTCGCGGACGTGATCGTGCCGCTCGAGGCGAAGCTGGCTGCCTCGAGCCAGGTGCACGACGAGGCGCGCCACTTCTACGTCATGCACGACTACCTCGAGGCGCTCGGCGAGGAGCCGCCGGTGCTGGATCGCGCGCTTCGACCAGTGCTCACCATGACGCTCGGCACGCGGAGCCTCGCCAAGAAGCTGCTCCAGCGCGTGCGCGAGCTGGAGGTCGAGCCGGTGCTGACGGCACTGCTCCCCTACTGGCCGCTGGATCCGCCGGAGACGCGCGTGTTCGCGGGGCTGTGCGAGCTCCTCTTCCCGACGGGAGGCACCGCAGCGCGCGTGGGCAAGCTGGATCGCGCGAGGGCAGCGCTCGACGTCATGCGCCGCCGCCGCCCGGGCGTGCTCGAGGTGGAAGCCGAGAAGCGCGCCTCCCGCCGCGCCGACAACCTCTCGCGCGCCGCCGTCGACGGCGGCTGAAGCGGGGAGCGTCAGAGCTTCGTCGAGATGCCGTGCGTGTCGAACGTGGCGGTGAACTGCGCGGGGAGCGCGACCTGCCACAGCGCCTCGCGGAGGCACGACTCCGATTTCGCGTCGCGCGCCGGGCCTAGCTCCACGCGCAGGACGTCGACGATCTCGTCCGCGGTGGTCTCGAGCTGCGCGCTCGCGGTGGTCGCGGTCGGGGCGCAGGCCTTCGCGGCGCGGCTCAGGGCGCCGCTCAGCCACTTCTGCGCATCGAAGCTGCTGCCGTGGCCGAGCGTGCCCACGCGGCCCAGGCCGATACCTTCGCCCCGCCCGCCGCCGCCCTCGCCGGTGCCCGTAAGACCCCAGTCGAGGCCCTCGTTCGACGGACGAACGCCGGGCTCGATCGCGAGATAGCTGGTGACCGGTGACACCGCGCGGCCCAGCAGCGCGAGCTTCATCTGCTCCGGCTCCGTGAGCTCGTTCAGGAGCGGCGAGCCGAAGAACAGCGCGGCGTCGAGCTTCGCCTGGTCGGCCGTGGGCAGCACCGCCACGTGCACGGGCCGCGACCAGAGCTCGCCGTCGATATCGACGCGCGCCGTCCCGCGCTCCGCCACCGCGAAGTGGTCGAGGGCTGTGCCCTCCTCGAGCGCCTCGGGCGCCTGGAAACGCCCGCTCAGGCCGCGCACCACGAGCTTGTCGAGGCGCTTCGGGCGCGCGAGCTCCTCGAAGACCGTCGCGGTCGCGGCGTCGAGGTCGGGCGACGCCGAAGCCTTCCAGAAGAGCCCGCCGGTGCGCCGCGGCAGCGTCGCCCACGGGGACGTGTCGTCACGCTCCAGGGCCGAGGTCGCGTGCTGGTCCATCGTCGCGAGGTGCACCAACGCGCCGCTCTTCCATGACGCGAGGCCGATCTTCGCCGCCGTCACCTCGCTACGCGTCAGCGTATCCGTGACCACCACCACGCGGCGCGCCGCCGCCGGGCTCTGCGCCGCGACGCGGTCGGCCTCCTCGAGGGCAGCGTCGAGCGCGCTGCCGTTGCGGAGCTCGGGCTGGAACGTCGCGAGGCGCGTGAGCGCGACGGCGACCGACAGGTTGCGCCCGATCGGCGCGCGGACCTCACGATCGAACGTGAGAAAGTCGACGGTCGCGCCCATCATGTGACCGAGGTACGCGCGCATGGCGATGAGCCCCAGCGCCGCGTCGTGATGCGAGCGCGACGTGTCGAACAGCACCACGACGTGCGCGCCGCGCGGCACCTCGGCGAGGTGCGGCGCCGCCGCGATGCGGCCGTGCACCAGGAACTTGTCGGCCGCGACCGGCACCGAGGCGAGCGCAGTCTCGAGGGGCGCGACGCCGCGCGGCGTGAGCACGATGTCGAGATCGGTGACGGCGCTGACCGTCACCGGACCGCTCACCCCGTTGACCCCGAGCACGTCCTCGCCGTGCACCGGCGAGAGGCGGACGGTGGCGGCGAGGTCCGCGGTGCCGAGGCGCGGCAGGAGGACGTGGTACGCGCCCTCGCTGTAGATCAGCGGGATCTTCAGCGTGTACTCGACGGTCTTGGTCGACTTGCCGAGGACCGGAAACACCTGGAGCGCGAGGTGCCCCTGCGAGCGCCACGAGAGGAGCGCCGGATCCTTCGGGTAGTAGCCGCCGATGCCGGTGAGCTCCTGGTACTTCTTCGCCGCGGCCTCCGCCTCCATGAGGTCGCCCTCGAACCACGTCGTCTGGCCGTCCTTGCCCACCGTCGAGGTGCGGAGGCGCGTGGCCACCGCCGTCTCGGGCACCTCGATGTGGAAGAACGCCTGATCGCTGATGGGCCCGAGGTTCGTGACCGTGCGCTGGACCACCATGGTCGCGAAGCCGCGATCGACCTTCATGTCGATGACGTGCGCGCGTTCGGAGAGCTTGAAGCGCTGCGCGTCGAGCGTGTCCGCGGAGGCGGGGCGGGGCCCGAGGGCGACGAGGGCGACGAGGGCGACGAGCGCGACGAGCGCGACGAGCGAGGCCGAGAGAACGGACGTCGGGCGCATGACCGCAAGCGACAACGCGCGCCAGCGGAGGTTCCTCCGCGACGCGCGTCAACCGCGTTTCCACGCCGGAGCGAAAGTTCTGTCTGCTTTACAACGCGCCGTTGAGCGGGTCGTACTTGTCGCCGCCGTTCTGGAACGGCGTGCCGCTCTTCGGCTGCGGACCGGAGCGCCGACCGCCCGAGGGGGGCGCCGGGTGGTCCTTCGCGCGCCGCGCCGCCTCGCGGGCCTCGCGCGCCTTGTCGGCCTCGAGCAGCTTGACCCGCTGCTCCTCGGTGAGCGCCTGGAGCCGCGCCGCGGCGCGCTCGTCCTCGGCCGCCTTCTGGGGAGCGTTGCCGGCGGCCTTCAGGGCGGCCTCGGCGCTGAGCGCGTTCGCCGCCGCCGAGGTCACGGGCGCGAGGCGCGTCGCGGCGAAGCCGAGCCCGCAAACGATCACCGCCGCCATGGCGATGCCCGCGTAGACGCGGCCCTTCTTGGCCTTGAAGGCGTTGTCGTCGAGCGCGTCGAGGTCGATATCGGGGAGCGAGACCTCCGGCTGCGGCACCGCATAGCGCGAGGACGGGCCGGTGGCGTACGCGTCGACCGCGATGGGCGCGAGGCTGTTCACCGTCGACTCGGGGGCCGCCCCGTCGCCCTCGAGGCCGGCCGCGTCGCCGAGCTTCGACCACGACGCCGCGCCAGGCGCGAGCACCGGGGTGTTCTCGTCGATGGTGCCGGCCTGGAACGCGTCGTCGAGCGCGTCGAGGCTCATGACGCGGACCTCTCCGCTCCCGAGCTGCACACGCCAGAGGTCGATCCCAGCGTCCGTGGATTCAGCGTTATCGAACGAACTCATACCGGCCTCCATGAAGCCCGGGACCTTAGAGATCCGGGGATGTGTGCCGATAGCGAGAAGCCGTTGCGTGATGCACGTGAGACGCGCCCGCCACCTGCGTCCTCCAGGCCGCACTTACATTGGATCCTCGTCTTCAGCGCCTGTTTTCTCGGGATCGGAAGCGGCGAACGCGATCGCGGCGGCCTGGGTGGATGCAGACTGCACGATCGGCGCGAGCAGCTCGGCGGGGCTCGCCTTCTCTCTCCATGAGCCCGGCTTGCCCAGCGCGGCGACCACCGAGGCGTGCCGATCGGGGGCGGCAAAGGAGAGCCTGAGGGCTGGCCGGGGGCCTCGCCACGCGTCGTAGTCGGCCTCGCGGAACGTTCCCAGGCGCACCCCCGGCGTCACCTCGGCCTTTGCCGCGGGCTCGGCGCCGCGGGCCGCGCGCGCCTTCGCGAGCACCTCCTCGCGGGTGCGTCCGCGCAGCTCGAAGAGGAGGAACGGGTCGCGATCGAACGCGTCACCGAGGACGTAATGCGTCGCGGCGACGTGCTTGCATGGGTTCGCGTGATCGGGGCAGCTGCAGGTCGTCACCAGCTCGCCGGCCTGCGCGGGGAAGAGGCTCGCGCCGCTCGCGCGGAACGCCTCGTCGACGTCCTTCGGCATCTCGCCGGCAAGGAGCTCGGCGGCGAAGCGCGCCTTCGCGGCGAGCGTGGCGATGGCCGCGGTCCAGGTCGCGGCGTCGAGCGGGGGCAGCGTGAGGGTGATGGCGTAGGGCCGCGGGCTCGAGCCGGTGACCTTCGCCTTCACCGTGCCGGTCGCGA
>JAYTBL010000212.1:0-1909 GCA_043736975.1 Polyangiaceae bacterium | reverse complement strand
AGCGGCAAGTACGTCTCGTTCTTCGAGACCCTCGGCGAGCTGGCGCGGCGCGGCGTCGACGTATGCATTCTGCACGCATCTCCGCCCTCCGGTCCGCTGCAGCGCGAGCTGGCGCGCCTCGCCAGGAACGCCTCGGGGGTGAAGATGCGGCGCTGCCCACGCGTGCATCTCAAGATGATCGCGGTCGACGGCAAGCTCCTCTACCTGGGCAGCGCAAACCTCACCGGCGCCGGGCTGGGCGCGAAGGGCGACGGCCGCCGCAACTTCGAGATGGGGATCCTCACCGACAGCGAGGCGATGCTCGACGCCGCGCAGGGACGCTTCGACCGCATCTGGCGGGGCCGCGAGTGCGGCGCCTGCACGATGCGCCGCGACTGCGAGGCGCCGCTCGATCTCGTGAAGACCCTGGTGAAGGCGACTACTTCCCGCGGAACGTCGCGACGAACTTGTCGAAGTCCTTCTTCGCCGCGCTGACCGTCTTGTCGCCGCCGGTCATCTTGAAGAAGTGCTGACGATCGCCGGTGTCGACGATGGCGCCGAGGAGCATCTGGTTGTCCTTGGGCGGCGCGGGCTGGCCCATCATGCCGCCCGCCGCGAACTTTCCCTTGATCTCGATGATCGTGACCTTGAGGCCGTTGATGGTGCGGGCCTCGGTCTTGGCCTTGGCGTCACCGAACTGCTGCTCCCAGCGCTTCACGTTCTGCTCCACGCCGCCCAAGGCCGAGGAGATCGCGAGCTCGGCGTCGTCGGGCTCGCCGCCGGCCTTGGGGATCTTGAAGGTGGCCTTGCGCATGGGGCTCGGGTTGGGCGCGCTGGTCCAGGTAGCGGGCGCGTCGTAACCGATGTCCTCGGGGCCGGCCGGGGCCGCAGCCGGCGCCGCGCCGGTCGCCGCGGCGCCGCCGCCGTGCGGGCTGCCGATGACCGGGCTGCCCATGACCGGCGCGCCGGAGGCCGCGGGCGCAGGATCGGCGGGCTTGTCGCGCGGGATCGGCTCCGGCTGTTTGTTGCAGGCGAACAGGCAAGTGGCGACGGCGAGCGCGGCGAGGATCTTCATCGTGAGCTGTCTCTACTACGACCGCGGCACGCGAGCGAGACGGAGACGACGGACGAGCTACCCGGGCGAGACGGGTGCTACAGATGCCAACGAGGATGGAGCTCTCCCGGCGGACCGCGATCGACGATGCGCCCAATGCGCTGTCCGAGCTGGTCGCGCGCGTACGGCGCGAGGGCGCGAGCCTGCTCGATCTCACCGTGGGCAATCCCACCACCGCGGGGCTGCCCTACGACGCGCGCGCCATCCTCGACGCGCTCGCCGATCCGCGCGCGCTGGTCTACGCGCCCGATCCGCTCGGCCTCGACTCTGCACGAGAGGCGGTGGCGCGCGACTGGGCGGGGCGAGGGGTGGCGATCGACGCCTCGCGCATCGCGCTCACCGCCAGCACCAGCGAGGCCTTTGCTGTGCTCTTCAAGATGCTCTGCGATCCTGGCGACGAGGTGCTCGTCCCCGCGCCCAGCTATCCGCTGCTCGGGTTCCTCGCCGCGTTCGAGTCGGTCACGCTCACGCACTACCCGCTGGTGCACGCCGGCCGCTGGCACGTCGATCTCGAGGCGCTGCGCGCCGCGGTCACCCCGCGCACGAAGGCCATCGTCATCGTCAATCCCAACAACCCCACCGGATCGTACCTCGGCGAGGACGAGCTCGAGGCGATGCTCGATCTGGGCTTGCCGATCGTCAGCGACGAGGTGTTCTCCACCTACGCGCTGGCGCCGCCGGCGCGGCGCGTCGCCAGCGTCGCGCGCGCGACCCGCGGCCTGGTGTTCGCGCTCTCGGGGCTGTCGAAGCTCGCCGCGCTCCCGCAGCTGAAGCTCGGCTGGATCGGCGTCGCCGGGGATCCCGCGCTCGGAGCGC
>JAYTBL010000211.1:0-1910 GCA_043736975.1 Polyangiaceae bacterium | reverse complement strand
CCCGCGTCCATCGACCGACTTCTCGCCGCGCTGCGTCGCGCGCGCGACCCACCCGTCGCCGCCTGACCTCGCCTCCGTCCTACGCGCGACACGTCGCGCCGTGGCCGCCCCCTGTCAGGCGCTCGACAACCGTCCGCCCTCGTCCAGCGAAAGCGGAATCTCGGCCACCGCATGCTCCGGCTCCCGACCCCGCGCCGCCGTCTTGCGAGCCATCCCCCACTACGTTGGCCTACTCTCCCGCGGTCCACATCGATCCTCTTACCGCCGACGCGCTCTTGGTCCTTTCAGCCACCTCCGCGGGTCACGAAACGCCGCCGCCAGCCTCCGCCATGAAGATGCGCTCGCAGCGCCTGGCGGCGCTACGACGCCCGGCGCTCAGCGCCTCGATCGCAACATAGAATTCTCTTCTCGCCTGTCTCACCGTTGACAGACTCCGGACGCCGGCCGACCGCCCGAAAGCTCCTGGAAGAGACCTTGGTCAACGTCGCCGCCATCTCGGGCCTCGGCGAGAACACGGTTCGTACGTACGTGCGTCGCCTTTACCAGAAGCTCGGCGTCGCGAACCGCGCGGATCTCGTGCGCAAGCTCATGTCGCCCGAGCCGAAGTCGCAGGCGCCGTCCTCGGTCCTGTCGCCCCCCGGACTCCTCACTCATTCACGGCGACGACACGCTCGACTAACGAGCCTTGGCTGGAGCCTCCCGCGGAGATAGAAGGAGAGACCAGGGGACTGGCAACTGGCAGTCGAGAGCCGGAGTTTGAGACCGATGAGCGGCGTGAGCACGGCTGAATGACCGCCTGGGCGGAGCATGGGAGCGAGCTCTACCTGAAGCTGCTGCACGCGAATTTTCTGAGGGAGCCAGAAACCCAACGGGCAGACTTCGCCGCTCGTCTGGTGGATGCCGCCACCGGGATCCGTGAGCTGGACCTCGCAGGATGGATGCGCGGTGGCGCCTGGCGCGAGCTGCTGACGGCGAGCTGGATCGTCGGACTGCTTGCCGAGCGTAGCTTCTATGCCACGGCCCGCGCGCGGCTTCTCGTGAGCTCCACGTGCTACGCAGGGCAGGGACTGTGCTTCGCCATGGCGCGGCTCGGCGGGGCCGAGGCCGCCGATGCGCTCTGCGAGTACCTCGCAACGTACCTGCCTGTCGGGGAGAGGGAGTACGACCAGGAGTGGGCGATAGGCGCCCTCGCGTGGCTCGATCAGCAGACCGGCTCCACGCGTTCCCGCGCGCTCTCGGAGGACGCCTCGCTGTGGATCGTGACCCGCGCGGGGCGGCCCATCGGAAGTCTCGACCCCGGCCGCGGTATCGCCAGGATGCGCGACGTCATGAAGTTCATGAACGAGCTCGTCTGACCAGCACCGCGGGTGTCCCGGTGCTCGAGAAGGTGGGCCCTCTTCTGAGGGGAGCTATTTTCAGTGCAGGTCGGGGTCGTCCATGTCGATGAAGATGGCATCGTCTTCCATCGCTACCGGGCGGAGGACCGCCATCAGCGCGGCCCTCGCGTCCGGGGTCATGCCGACGAACTCGACCCCAAGGCCCGTGAACGCCGGCTCCTCGATGCGACGCCGGACGATCACGTCGAGCGCGAGGGAGGGATGCCCGTTCGCATGCACCTGCATGTGAGCGCGCGTTCCCACGGGCATCGCGGAGTCTGAGCGGATCGCCATGGAGACGTCGCGCGTGCTGGTGGCCACGTGCAACGCCGCCCCCGTCACGAGGAGCGTCGACGTCGGCACAGCCGAAGCGGTCGTGAGGAGCGCCGCCTCGCCCGTCCCACGCTGCGCGGACGGCACCAGCCCCGGCCGCTCGATGCGCGAGACGACGGCGGACCCTGGCTCGGCTCTCGCCGCGGCCACGGAGCTCGTGCTCTTCTTTTTCTTGGATGACGACGAGCTCCATCCTGCCTG
>JAYTBL010000210.1:0-5027 GCA_043736975.1 Polyangiaceae bacterium | reverse complement strand
AGCCGGGGAGCGTGCCGGATCGGTTGCTCACGATCATCTGGGCGGGCGCGGCCCTCGTCCTCTACGACGCGCGCATGACCGACGAGTACCGGACCGTGCTCGCGCGCGCGAAGTTCCGCGCCATCGAGCGCGCGCGGATCGACGAGCTCTTCGCGCGCCTGCTGGCGCACGGCGAAGAGATCGCGGGCGCCCGCGAATGGATGGCCGCGATGCGCGACGACGACGACCGCATCTTCGTGGAGGTCGCGGTCGCGGGCCGCGCGGACGCCATCGTCACCGGCAACCTCAAGGACTACCCGCGCGATCAGGGCTTCGAGGTGCACCCGCCCGCGACCATGCTCGCGATGCTGGGCTGAGCGCTCAATCGAGCTGGAGCCGCGCCAGTCGCTCGGCCGGCGTCCGCCGCAGGTTCTCGGTGAGCTGCTCGAGATCGAGCTTGGGCGGACACACCTGGAAGATGCGCTCGTCCCAGGTCGCGTCCCTTGCCGACATCTACCAAGTGTGAGTCATGCGCAGGCGCACGTAAAGCAGAGACGGCTCACTCGATCGTGACCGGCACCATCTCCTTGCCGGCCGCGACCGCCACTTCCTTGAGGCTCAGGCCTTTGCAGTCGCGGAAGACGACCTTGCGCTCCTGGTCGAGCGGCATCTGGAACTTCACCGTCGTCTTGGCGCCGGGCTCGACGGCGATCTTCTCTTTCATCGAGCGCGGACCGGAGAGCTGCTTTTCGTTGATGAGCTCGGCCTCACACACCTTCGACTTGGACTTGTTGGTGATCTCGAAGGCGCGCGGTTCGTTGACCGAGGCCCCGATCGCCTGAGCGGCGCCGCAGCCGACCCCAGCCAGCGCGAGAGTAACGACGAGGACAGGGAGGGACACACCAGTGGTTCTCATGATCTCGACAAAGTACCGCAGCGGTGGACAATCGGCACGCGAAGCGAAGGACTCAGCGCGAGGACTCGGCCACCACTTTGCCGTACGCCTTCATCGCCACCCTCACGTGCTCGGGAGCGTTCTGGAGTACGCAGTGGGTTTCCCACGCGTCGTGGCTCACCGGCTTGGTCTGCCACGCGTTCTCGTGGAGAAGAGCCCCCTCGGCGCTGCGCCACGCGCAGGTCATCGGGACCGTCTCGCCGTTCGGCGCGCGCATCAGCTTGACCGACAAGCGAAGCTGTCCGCGCTCCTCGCTGAGCACCGGGTCCGTCGCGCTGATCTGGGCCACCTTGCCGGCCGCCGCGTTCCTCCAGAGTCCAATGGCAGCGCCCGCGGTGAGCAGCACCGTCAGGGCGCCGGCGCCGAGCAGCAGCGTCCGCCGTTTCTTGCTCTTCGCGAGCGCCTCCGCCTCGCGACGCTCGCGGACCTTCGCGGCCGCGCCCTCGAGCTTCTCGGGGGGCAGGTCGAGCTCGCGGAGGGCATCGCGTGCCTGCTCGATGGAGAGGCCGCTCCCCGCCCGCGCCTCGTCCTTCGCGAGCTCCTCGACGACCGGCAACAGCCTGCAGGGCCTGCGGCTCGCGCTGGAGACCGCCGCTACGACCGCGGATCTGGACGGCGCGTTCGCGGTGGCGTGGGTCGACCGCGACGGCGCGCGCCTGCGCCTCCTCCGTGATCCCTTCGGTGTGCGGTCGCTCTACTACTTCGCGGGCGCGGGCGCCGTGTACTTTGCGTCCGAGCTGAAGCAGCTGCTCGCCGTTCCGGAGTGCTCTCGGCAGATCGACCTCTCGGCGATTCACAAGTACCTGACGTTCTCTTTCGTGCCCGGTGAGGCGGTCCTCATCGCTGGCGTCAAGCGCGTGCTGCCTGGCCACATCGCGAGCTTCGAGGAGGTCGGAGCCCCGAAGACGCACGCCTACTTCGTCCTGGAGGAGAAGGAGCAGGAGACCTTCCGGGACCGGACGACGGCGGTCGAGGCCCTGCGGGAGGTGGCGAAGGCCGCGGTCACCCAGCGGGTCGCCCATCGCGAGCCGCTCGCCCTCTATCTTTCCGGCGGCCTCGACTCCTCGGCGATGGCGGTGTGGCTCAAGTCGCGCGAGACCGACACGACGCTGCTGACCCTCGACTTCGGCGTGCACAGCATCGAACGGGAGGAGTCCGAGGTCGTGGCCAGGACCGTCGGCTTCGAGCACGTCCTGGTACCGATGAACGGAGCCGAGCTCGCGCCCCGGATCCCCGAGCTGGCGTCGATCCTCGATCTTCCTTTCGGCGACATCGTCACCGGCCCCCAGATGATGCTGGGGCTCGCCGCCAGAGCCCGAGGCATAAAGCACGTACTCAACGGCGAGGGAGGTGATCAGCTGTTTGGCGGCTGGACCAACAAGCCGATGATCGCAGCAGAGATCTTCGGTGGTATCGCCTCCGCCGCGAACGCCGAGGAGTCACGCGAGGAGACCTACCTCCGCTCCTACCACCGCTTCTACGGCGAGGAGGATGCACTCTACACCGATACCTTTCGCGAAGCGGTGGGGGGACCCGGGCAGCGCCGCGCGCACCTGGCTCCGTAGCTCTCGGGAGAGCGGGGCGAGAGCTTCCTCAGCCGGGTCCGCCTCGCAGACATCGCGCTCAAGGGATCACAGAACATCTTGCCCCGTGCCGAGCGCATCGCCGCGGGCTTGGGTCTCACGGTGTCGATGCCGCTCTTCGACCGCAAGCTCGCCGAGCTCTCGTTCCACCTCCCCTCGGAGATGAAGCTGTTCGGCGCCTGCGAGAAGTTCGTGCTCAAGATCGCGATGCAGGGGCGACTCCCGGAGGACATCATCTGGCGCAAGAAGTCGGGAATGAGCGTGCCCATGACCGACTGGCTCCAGGGCCCCTTGCGGGACGTCGTGGAGGAATACGCGGGTGACCGCGCGGTCCTCGCGCGCGGCTGGTTTCGCAAGGATCACGTCGCCAGGCTGCGCGAGGGCAACGATCGCCCCGGAGAGACGCGAAAGCGGCGCGTCGGCGAGAAGCTGTGGGCGCTCATCATGCTCGAAGCGTGGGTCCGTCATGTGGTGGAGGGGAAAGCCTCGTGAAGTGCATCAAGTGCCAGACCGACTCCAAGTACAGCGAGCGCTCGAGCGGCGCTTGTCACGCATGCAATGCGCGCTTCGCCTTCGAGCCGAAGTCTGGCGACCTCTTCACCGACCCGGCGTTTGCTGCCGCCATCGCTCGCGTGTCGGCCCACGACGCGGTGCGGTTCACGAAGGCGAATCTCTACTACGAGTACGCGCGCGCGAGGCGGAAGGCCGCAAGCAAGAAGGCGATCTTCGTCGTCGCCAGTATCCTCGTCTGTATCGTGGGCGCGATCGTGACGGCGCGCTCGGAGAGCATCGTTCCCCTGGTCATTGCCGTCGTGGTCGCGCTGACCATCGGCGTACTGGGGTATACCGCCAAGCAGCGGCCGACCCCCGAGCTCACCCGACCCACCTTCGATTCCATGCTCTCCAAGTGGCAAGTAGCGCACGGAACGCCCGCCAAGCTCGTACATCGAATCGCCCCGGCGCCGCGCAGTGGACCGAAGAAGTCGGTCCCCGCGGAGCTCACGACCTACTCCTTCGATCGCGCAGTCATCTGCGATCATGCGGAGACCGTCGACCTCCTGCTCGCGAACAACTTTCACTTCGAGAACAACTGCGCGATCCTCTCGGTGACTCGATACCCGGAGGCGGTGTTCGTACCAGTGCTGGAGATGCTCCGGCGCAATCCGAAGATCGAGATCTACGCGCTCCACGATGCGAGCACGCAGGGGCACGATCTCGCTCGCCAGCTTGCCAGTTCGCCGGAGTGGTTCCGCGGTATCGGGCGGGTCACCGACGTCGGCATCCTCGTGAGACACGCCATGAAGATGCGCGGGCTGTGGCGGGCGTTGCCGCCGCCCCGCCCCGCCGCGTTCGGAGATCTCTCGGCGGAGGAGAACGCGTGGCTCTCCCGGTACGCCCTGGAGCTGGCGGCGATTCGCCCGGAGCAGGTCATCAAGCGGCTCTTCCGCGCCATGACCACCCCCGGAGCGCAGGTGACCATGGACGACGGCGGCATCTACTTCGTGGGTGGCGCCTTCGGCGGCTCGGACGCAGGAACCTCGGCCGGCGGGGGCGACAGCTTTGGCTGAGGCCGTCGTCGTGTGCGACGAGGCCGTCCTGCGGTCTCTCCCCGGGGCCTTCGAGAAGCCGGCGCTGAGCGGCGCCTGGCAGGCCGGCAAGGCGGAGGTGATCGGAACGTTCGATGGTTGCAGGTTGGGCAGTGAGCACGTTCGCTCGCTCGCGCGCCTCGCCGAGATCGCGGCCCAGGACCGGCTGGCCGAGGTGGACGGCGCGTTTCAGCTTGCCGTCCAGGCCCCGGACCGCCTGCTTCTCGCCCGCGACGCCATCGGCCATCGCACGCTCTTCTACGCCCCGACCAGCCCCGCCGGCTTCGCCTACGCCTCGGACATCAAGACGCTGCTGACCCGCAGCGGCGCCGCTCCCGTGCTCGATGCGCGCGCCGTCGCGGCCTACCTCTCCTGCGCCTACATTCCCGGGCGCGGCACGCTCTTCCAGGGGATCAAGGAGCTGCTCCCCGGTCACCTGCTCACCTGCACGGCCGACGGCCACCGCGAGCGACCGTTCTTCTCGCTCCCTCCGGAAGGCTCGGCGGAGACCTGGTCCGAGGAGAAGGAGCAGACGGCGGTCCGGGAGCTGCGTGCGCTTCTCGAGGAGACCATTCGCGAGACCCTCGACACCGAGGATGAGGCCGCGGCCTCGCTCTCGGGGGGCATCGACTCGAGCATCGTGGTGGCGCTGGTGCAGCGCGCCATGAAGCGACCGTTGCACACGCTCTCCATCGCGTTCGGTGCACGATACAAGAACGAGCTCGAGTGGAGCTCCCTGGTCGCGCGTCACGTGGGGAGTAGCCACACCATCCTTCACCTGACGCCGGAGGCCATCCTCGCGAGCCTCGACGAGACGCACGCGTTTCTCGCGTCTCCCATCGGGGATCCGCTGACGGTGCCGAACGCCATTCTCTTCCGCAAGGCGCGCGAGCTCGCTCCGTACGTGTGGAACGGCGAGGGCGG
>JAYTBL010000209.1:0-1912 GCA_043736975.1 Polyangiaceae bacterium | reverse complement strand
GAATCGCGACGGGCGGGATGGCCGAGGTGTACCTGGCGCGCCGGGCCGGGCCGCACGGGTTCCAGAAGGTCGTGGCGGTGAAGCGGATCCTGCCGCAGCTCGCCCAGGACGCCGATTTCGTCGCGATGTTCGTGGACGAGGCTCGCGTGTGCGCCCGGCTCGCTCATCCGAACATCGTACAGGTGTTCGACTTCGGAGAGCACGACGGCGAGCTCTACATGGCGATGGAATACGTCGATGGCACCACCGCCGCCCGCCTGGTGCGGGCCGCCGCGAGCCGCGGCGAGGAGGTCCCGCTCGACGCCGCGCTCTACATCGCGCTCGGCGTGCTCCGCGGCCTCGACTACGCACACAACGCCCGCGACGACGACGGCAAGCCGCTGGCGCTGGTCCATCGCGACGTCTCGCCGGGCAACGTGCTCATCGATCGCTCGGGCGCGGTGAAGCTGACCGACTTCGGCATCGCGCGCGCCGCGGAGATCGAAAGACGCACCGACGCAGGGCAGCTGAAGGGCAAGCTCGGGTACATGTCCCCCGAGCAGGTGGTGGGCCGCGAGCTCGACGCTCGCTCCGATCTCTTCACGGTGGGCATCGCCCTCGCCGAGCTCGTCATGCTTCGGCCGCTCTTCTCCGGTCCGAGCGAGATCGACGTGCTGATGCGCATCCGCGACGCCGACCTCGGCGTGCTCGACCGCGCCGGCTCACGCGTGCCCGACGACGTCCGCACCGTGCTCTTCCGCGCGCTCGCCCGCGATCGCGCGCTGCGCTACCCCACCGCCGCGGCCTTCGCCGAGGGCATCGAGGAGATCCTGCGGCGCCGACGGCTCCAGGTCGGCCCCGCGAAGCTCGCGGCGTGGGTGGAGCGCCTCGGCCTGGTGCCGAGCGGCGACGGCGAGGACGACGCTCCGCCCAGCGAGACGAGCATCCGCAAGACCGCGAACCTGGGAGCGGCCGCGGCCGCCGCGCGCACCGAAGCCGGGCAACGGCCGACGCTACCTCCCAGCTCCTCCGCGCCCAGTACGCCGCGCAGCGCGCCGCCTGGCGAGCGCGACGTGTCGCCCGCGATCTACCGCGTGAAGATGCCGGGCGGCCCCGAGCTCGGACCGCTCAGCTACCCGCGCCTCGTCGAGCTGTTCGTGACCGGCGGGATCGATCACCGCGCGCAGATGGCGCGCGAGAGCGGCGCCTACCGCGAGGCGACGACGTTCCCCGAGCTCACGCGCTTCGTCTCGAGCGCCGCCCTCCGCTGGGACGACAGCGTGTTCTCTCCGCTCAACGAAGCGGGGCCGATCGATCGCGTGCTGCTCCCGTCGCGCATGTTCCAGATCGCGCTGCGTCGTGACACCGGGGCCCTGTATTTTCGCGACGGAACGAAGAAGAAGAAGATCTACGTCGTCGAGGGCGTGCCCGAGTTCGTGATGTCCTCCGACAAGCGTGAGCTCTTCGGCGAGCACCTGGTGGCGCGCGGCCAGGTCCTCCGCATGGAGGTGGAGATGGCCCTCGCCATGCTGCCTCGCTACAGCGGCCGCCTGGGGGACGCCCTGTGCGGCCTCGGTGTGCTCCGGCCCATCGAGCTCTTTCGCGCCATTCACCAGCAGACGACCGACCGCTTCATCGAGGTCTTCCGCTGGCGCAAGGGCGAGGTCTGCTTCGTGCGCGGCGCGCGCTCCCACGAGGAGACGTTCCCCATGGGCATGGACCCATTCGAGCTCGTCCTCCGCTGCGTCCGCGAGCACTATCCCGCCGCCGAGCTCGAGGCGATCCTCCAGCCGCTCGAGGACGCGACGTTGGCGCCGGTGACACCGCTGCCGATGCGCATCGAGGCGTTCCGCTTCGGCGAGGCCGAGGAGCAGGTCATCAAGCGCATCAAGGCTCCGATGCTCATCGGCGACGTCCTGAAGTCGGCGCGCAA
>JAYTBL010000208.1:0-1913 GCA_043736975.1 Polyangiaceae bacterium | reverse complement strand
CAATCCCACCGGCTCGTGACGCTCAGGCGCGCCCCGCGCAGGGTGCCGGGGGCCCCGGAGCCGATGTCGCGGATCTCGAGGTGCCAGTCTCCGTTGATCGTCTCGTCGCCAGGCACGTTGACCGGGACGTGAGCGCCGAAGGGCGTCCCGCGCGACGTCATCGACGTGGTGCCGGAGCCGTTCGACAGGCGCCACTCGACGCGTGACGGAGGGATCCCGTCCGCGAAGACCTGCATCCACGCGTCCATCGGCACCGTGGACTGCCCGGTGACGCGAAGCGCGAGGCGATGCCACGCTCCACCCTGAGGGAGCGGCGCCGAGAGCTGTCCCGAGGCAGGCGTCGAGTACGTGCCGCGCATCCAGGCCGCCTGGCAGAGCCCTTCCGGCGAGGTCGAGAGGCCGGCGCAGATCCCGCCCAGGCCACACGCCGCGTCGTCCCGGCACGAGGAGCTCGTTCCCTCGTACGCCGGGTACCGGGTGCACACGCCCGCGGCGATCGCGCCATTTTCTTCGTCGAGCGCGCCGTGACAGTTCGGCGTCGGCGCCGGACAGGAGGCGCCGGCCAGGGTGCAGGCGCCGCCCTGGACGAGCCCGCACGCGGTGGTCGCGCGCGTCACGTAGACACGGATGGACTCGGGGCGAACGCGGCGCGAAGGCACCCGCGCGACGGCGAGCTCGTTCGGCCACCACGCCGCGCACCCGGCGCCTGGCTCGGTGACCGTCGCCCAGAGCGAGAGCGTCTTGCCCGTCGTGCCGAGCTGCGCGCGCGTCACCTGGATCCGGGAGGTCGGCGTCTTGTTCGCCGGACGGAACGCGAGCAGCCAGTTGCGCGAGTAGTCGATCGAGGGCGCGCCGCCGCCGAGGAGCGCGCGCGTCGAGGCGCCGTCGGTGAGCACGCGGGCGACGCGCTGGGTGAGGGTGCCCGTGGCGACGTCGGTGTCGATCGCGACGACGTTCAGCCCGTCGGCACCTAGCTCTTGCTCGGCGGTGACGGCGTCCAGATCATCACCCTCGTCGCCCGCGAACGCGCTCCGGTCCTCGAGGCCAGCGGCGTCGTCGACCGCGCAGCCGGGCGCGAGCGCCAGCGATGCAACCACCAGAACGGACCACCAATGACGCATTGAGCCAGCCTCCGCGCGTCGTTATGACGCGAATCCAGCAATGGTCATGTGACGTTTGGCTACATTGTCCTCACCATTATGATTTCAATGGGTTAGGTCGCCCTGCGCGCGTTCTTCGTGCCAGCCGCGCGTGAGGCGGTCTACTTGCAGGCCTGCTTGCGCGTCTCGGTCGCGCCGGACACGCAACCCAACCCGAGGATGCCCTGCTTGCACCTCGAGAAGGACCCCGACTGCCCGCAGCCGACGTCGGTCGTGAAGCCCTGGATCGTCGAGCGTCGCCTCGCGATCGTCGGGATGCACCAGCTCGATGGATGGCAGGGCGAGCAGCTCCTCGCGGCTCCACCCCAGCGTTCGCGTCCACGACGGATTGACCCGCTCGAAGTACCCGTTGAGGCCCGCCACGCAGAGGTGGTCGAGCGACATTCCGAAGAAGTCGGCCTCGCCGGCCGCCTCCTCGCCGTCTTGGCGATCCTCGGTGCCCACGTCCGTCACTCCCGGCAACGACAGCCTCCAGCGGCTGACGGCGCACGTCACTTCACGCGGACGAGCGGCCGCGGACGCACGATC
The DNA here is from genome assembly GCA_043736975.1 of Polyangiaceae bacterium. Classification (GTDB taxonomy): domain Bacteria; phylum Myxococcota_A; class Polyangia; order Polyangiales; family Polyangiaceae; genus Labilithrix. The sequence goes on along the minus strand of JAYTBL010000208.1, from coordinate 225 downwards.
GGCTTCACCTCGGCGTGACCCGTGGCGAGGTAGGGCGCGAGCTCGGGTGGCACCTCGATCCCTTCGAGGTCCAGCTCGTTCAAGGCGAGCCCGATCACCCCCGCCTGCTCGAGCGCCCCGAGCTTCGCGTCGACCAGGATGGCCAGCACCCCCTCGATCCGGCAGAGCCCGCCCTTCCCGGCGAGGGGGTGCTCGAACCGCTCGACACGGACCTCGATCCCCGCC
>JAYTBL010000207.1:0-23023 GCA_043736975.1 Polyangiaceae bacterium | reverse complement strand
GGCGACGGCGACGACGAGCGCGCCCACCGCGAGCCCGACGCCGAGCGCCAGCGCCGCGCCCAGCGCGATTGCCAGCGCGAAGGCGCCGCCCGCAGGGAAGGCCTGCGCCTCCGACGCCGATTGCCGCACCTGGTCCAGCTACTGCGCCGAGGCGCCCTGCGCGTGCCGCGTGCTCACGAAGAGCGAGGGCGATCCCAAGTGCCTCGGGGCCGGCCCCAAGGTGAACTGCTTCGCCGACCCATGCATGAACAAGACGGCGCGCTGCCAGAGCGGCGCGTGCGCGCTCACCGCCAAGGGCGTTACGGAGAAATGATGAAGGCGGGGTGGACCTCACGCTTCGGCGTGGCGCCCATCGCCTTCACCGCCGCGTCGAGCTCGCGCAGCTCCGCGTCGCCGAGCTGCAGCACATGCTCGTTCGCGTGGACCTGCGCGCCGAACGCGTAGTCGGCGCCGGTCTTCGGCAGCTCGACGTGGCCGCCGAGCACGTAGGAGACGGGGTGACCCGCATCGACGAACGCCACCAGCCGCGGCACGCTCGTCCGGTACGCGTTCCAGTCGTCGACGTAGAGCCGGCCCGGATAGAGCGTGTCGCCGGTGAGCAGCAGCTTGGTCGCGCGGTCGTAGTAGGCGAGGTGCGCCGCCTGGTGACCGGGGATGGGCAGCACGTCGATCACCCGGCCGCCGAGATCGTAGGCCGACGCGGCGTCACCATTGATCCCGAAGAACTGACGCACCGCCGTCACGCTCGTGCCCACCACCGTGGTGCTCGGCTGGTTCTTGAACGCGGGGTCACCGTTCACGTGATCGCCGTGGCTGTGCGAGTGCGCGACCACCAGCTGAACGGCCTTCCCGGCGAGCAGGCCCATGACCTTGCCCTTGAGATCGACGCCGCCCGTGCCCGTGTCGACCAGCAGCGCCTTGGTGCTGCCGACGAAGAGGTACATGAACGGCCCCTCGAACGTCGTGCAGAGCGACTGGCGGAGGATGAACGTGTCGGGCGTGACCTGGAACGTCTGGAGATCGGGATCGGTGCCGCAGGCCGTGCCGTCGATCCATTTCGCCGGGAACGCGATCGCCGGAGGAGGTGTCGCGCCGTCGGGCGAGCTGCCGCCGTCGGTCGGCGTCGGCGTAGTGCCTCCGGAGGAGCCGCTCGGGGGTCGGGGGGTCTCGTCGCCGGGCGCCTCCGTGGAGGCCGGAGCCGCGCTGCTGGGCGGCGCGGAGGAGGAGCAGGCGACCGCGCCCACGACGAGGAGCGCGAACGCAGACGGCCGCCACGACATGACTCCATCTTTACTCGGCGCGCGGTGCGGGCCAGTCGAATTTCCGATTACCGCGTAAGGTGGAACAATCCTCCGCCATGCGAACCCGGCTCCTCGCGATCTACGACGACGTCGAGCGCCGCGCGCGCGCGACGAGCGAGACGCATGCCTGGTGGCCCTGCCGTCGCGGCTGCGACACGTGCTGCCGGCGCCTCGCCGACGTTCCGCGGCTGGTGCGCGCGGAGTGGGAGCTGCTCGAGGAAGGCCTCGCGGCGCTCGCGCCCGCGGTGCGGTCGGCGATCGTCGCGCGCATCGAGCGCCTCGAGACAGAGGCGCGCGCTCCGATCACGTGTCCCATGCTCGACGAGCAGGAAGGCGCGTGCCTCGTCTATGCGCATCGTCCCGGCGCGTGCCGCACCTACGGGTTCTACGTCGAGCGCGAGCTCGGGCTCCACTGCGCGCTCGTGACCGACGCCGTCGCCCTGCACGAGCAGAGCGAGGCGGCGGAGCCGGTGGTGTGGGGCAACCAGAGCGGCGTCGACTACGCGCTGGCGCGACTCGCCGAGGCGGACGCCGCGCCGTTGCCGCTGACGGCGTGGCTGCGGTCCTCGTCGTCGAGCGAGCCTTGCGCGCCGCGCCCGCTGCCGTCGAGCCCGAGCTCCGAGATGTAGTTCTCGGTCAGCGTCGGGTTGCTGCGCGCGAACTGGCTGCGAACGAAGAGCGCGAGGCCGTAGCCCATCGCGTACGCGCGCTTGACCGCGGTGGGGCGTGCGGCGGGGACGATCCCGAGATCCTCTCCCTGACGGTACACGCGCGAGCGCACGTGCTCGAGGAAGCCCGGGAGATGCGCGAGGACCGGATGGTTGCCGGCGCGCTTCTCGAACGCGCGCACCAGCAGCGGCAAGACCGCCATCTGCAGCTCGACCAGCCCGTAGTAGGGCGTGACGAGCCACGGCTTCTCGGCCACCATCCGCCGTGTCTCCTTCTCGCCCCACGCGACGTGCTCCTCTTCCTCGCGGCACACCACGCGCAGCTTCTTCTTGATCAGCGGCACGCGCGGATCCTCGTCGGGCAGCGTCTGGAGGAGGATGTCCTTGAAGATGTCGAGGACCATCCCCTCACCGATGGCGTGCTCCATGAGCACCTTCAGCGGGTAGTAGTTGTTGTGCGACGACAGCAGCTTGATGACCCAGTGCGCGGGCAGCGGCTTGAGGTCGAGCGCGCGGAAGATGTCCGCAAAGAGCTGCAGGTGCGCGAGCTCCTGCTTCGCCTGGCGGAGATAGAAGCGCGCCGCCTCGAGCGAGCCGGCGGCGTAGAGCGACTTCCCGCAGTAGACTCCCGTCGCCTCACCGTAGAGCGCCTGCGAGAGGATGAAGCGGAGGATCTCGCGGTCCGCGGGGTCCTTCAGGTCGAAGCGCGCGTCTCCGAAGTCGTAGCTGCCCGGCGCAACGCGTTCATCCATCATCAATGACTAGTAGCGCACCGGACCGCGCGCGTCATGGGCTCACAGGAAGCGCGCGCGGAGCTCGGGCGTGGGCACGCGGCAGGACTCCCCCTTGCCGAACCAGCGGTAGCGGTTCCTCGCGACCCAGCGATAGACGACGTCACGCAGGGGCCGCGGCACGATCACGAACGCGGCCGCCCAGCCCCAGGGCCAGCGCAGGTGGCGGGCGATCCGCAGCGCGGCGGTCGAGTGTGTGTAGAGCACACCGTCCTCCACCAGGACGACGGTGTCGGGATCGCCGTCGCCGCGGGTCCCTTCGCGCAACCGTTGCGCGTTCTCCGGCGTCGTGGAGGCCTCGAGCAGCGCCCGGCCCGGCTCGGACTGGAGCGCTGTGAACTTCAGCGAGTGGTCCCGCTCGAGATCGAGCACGGTCTGCACCGCGCGATCACAGAGGTTGCAGGTCCCGTCGAAGAGTATGACCGCCGCCACGTGCCAAGCGTAGTGCGCGTTCGACGCGGCGGCCAGCCCCCTCTCCCTCAGCCGCCGCCGTTGCTTCTGCCGCCTCCGTCCCGCTGCGATCCGGCGCAGTCTCGGCCGGGGATGATATTCATCACCGGATCGATGTTCACGCGGCGCACGGCGGTCGCGGTGTGCCCGGCCTTGTCCTTCGCCTCGACCTTCACGTCGAGCGGCTTGCCGAGAAGATCGCTGATCTTCGTGCCGCCGGAGTCGAGCTGCACGCGCAGGCCCACGAGGTCGCACGCCCCGCCGCTGCCGGCGCTCCACGCGTAGGGATAGGCAGTCGCCGAGGCGGCGATGCCGGTCCCAGGCTGCGTCGCCGTGATCGTGGTGATGGTGCCGGACTGCGCGAGGTTCCTCATCTCGAGCGAGAGCCAGAAGTGGTGGCCGCACTGGATGCCCTCGTCGAGCTTCACGGTGGCGCCCTCGGCCAGGGGCGTCATGGCCTTCTCGCCTTGGCCGATCACGAGCTCCGGCGTGCCAGTGCCGCACGCGCTCGGCGGGTTCTTCGCCCAGTCGGCGTAGTAGTCACCGAGCGCGGGGAGGTCCGCGCTCGCGCACGCGCCGGCGAGGCAGGTCAGGGGCGCATCGCAGGTCGGACCGTACGGCGCGAAGCCGCCGGTCGGCGCCTGGTTGCAGCGGAGCTCGAGGAACACGTAAGCGAGCTTCGTCGTGCCCTTCACGAAGCGCGTCTTCGCGAGGCGCCTCAGCAGCGGCGGGAACGCCGGATCGTCGCCGTAGCGCGCGATGACCTCGATCTCGACGGCGGCGTCGGTCCGGTCCTTCGGCGCATAGAGCCGGAGCTCGCGCGGGAAGAGGGGACCCGTGGTGGGATCGACGAGCTGCGTCGTGCTCACGCCGTCGATCCGCGTGATGATCTCGAGCACGCTGATGGTCACGCCGATCGACTGGAAGCTCTCGGCATCGATCGCGACGACGACCTGCGTCGTGGGATCGTTGGCCGGGTCCTTCGCGGGATCCAGCTTCGCGGGGTCGCTCGGCGTCGGCGTGCCGTCCGAGGCGCCCGGCGCGGACGAGGAAGAGCAGGCCGCGAGCAGCGCGGAGGCGGCGGCGAAGGCAAGCGCAAGCGAGGCGGAGGTTCGGGCCATGGCTCGCCCGCTCATGCAGGCGCCGCGCCATCGAGTGCCATCCTGCGCCGCCACGCCTACTATCGGTTACTGTTCACTTTTGGTCCACAGGGCGCATGTGCCACACCGTGCCGAAAGCGCAGACCGTGCCAGCACCGGCACGTCAGGCCTCGTGGCGGACGTATTCGAAGTCGACCGGGCGGCCCTTGATGCCCTGCTTCGGCGCCGCGATCCAGTTCGCCATCTGCTTGGGGTCGAAGATCGGCTTCTGCATGAGGCTCTGCACGTAGGTCTTGTCGGCCTCGGAGGGGAGCCAGGCGGCCTTTCTCGACTCGAACTCGTCCTTCGAGATGATGTTGCCCTCGAAGTCGCTGCTGACGCTCGCGTAGATGCCCACGTGGCGGTGGAAGCGACGGCTCGGGAGCTTCAGCTGGAACTCGATGCCGTGCCCCGCGATGGTGCGGTTCCACTTGTCGACGCCGCGCTGACAGTCCTCGACGTAGGCGTCGCGCAGGATTTCGTTCATCGCGTTGCGCATCGGGACGTCCTCGTCGACGAGGCGGCCCTCCTTCGGGACCTGCATCGCGTACGTCGACGTGAGCGCGAGGTGCTCCTCGTACTTGTCCTCCTTGGCGCGGCCCTTCACGCCGGTCGCGAAGTACTGCGCGGCGTTCGACGAGATCTCGCCGCCGAAGAGGTCGAGGGAGAGCGTGTACCAGAGGTTCAGGTACCTCTGCATCGTGGGCAGATCGATGAGCCCAAGCTTCCGAACGTCGTCCGGGTGCTCGACGTTGTGCGCCTTCATCTGCTGCGCCGTGCGATCGACGACGCGCAGGACGCCGGTCTCGCCGACGAACATGTGATGGGCCTCCTCGGTCAGCATGAAGCGGGTGGTGCGCGACAGCGGATCGAAGGCGCTCTCCGCGAGCGCGAGGAGCTGGAACTTCCCGTCACGGTCGGTGAAGAACGTGAACATGAAGAAGGAGAGCCAGTCGGTGCACGGCTCGTTGAACGCGCCGAGGATGCGCGGCTTGTCGGAGTCACCGGAGCGCCGCTCGAGCAGCGCCTCGGCCTCCTCGCGGCCGTCGCGGCCGAAGTACGTCTGGAGGAGGTAGACCATCGCCCAGAGGTGGCGGCCCTCCTCGACGTTCACCTGGAAGAGGTTGCGCAGATCGTAGACGCTGGGGCACGTGTGGCCGAGCATGCGCTGCTGCTCGACGCTCGCGGGCTCGGTGTCGCCCTGGGTGACGATGATGCGGCGCAGCGCGTTGCGGTGCTCCCCGGGGACCTGCTGCCACACCGGCTTGCCCATGTCGTCGCCGAAGCCGATGGTGCGGTCCTTCACGGCGTCGGCCAGGAAGATTCCCCAGCGGTAGTCGGGCATCTTCACGTAATCGAAGTTCGCCCAGCCCTCGCTGGTGACGCTGATCGCGGTGCGCAGGAAGACGTCGTCCTGCTGGAAGCCGGAGGGGCCCATGTCCTTCCACCAGGAGAGGAAGTTCGGCTGCCAGGCCTCGAGCGCGCGCTGGAGCCGCTTGTCGCTCGAGAGATCGACGTTGTTCGGGATCTTCGTGTCGTTGACTACGGTGGACATCTTTGCTGCTCCCTCAGGTCCGGTTCCAGTTGAATTCAGGGCGCTCCGGCTTGCCGTAGAGCGTGAGCGCGCCGCGCTCGCCGACCGCGTTCGGGCGCTGGAAGATCCAGTTCTGCCAGGCGGAGAGGCGCGCGAAGATCTTCGTCTCGAGCGTCTCGGGGCCGGCGAAGCGGAGCGAGGCCTCCATGCCGGTCATCGCGTCGGGTGACATCGCGGCGCGCTCCTCGAAGGCGATGCGGATCTCGTCGTCCCAGTCGAGGTCGTCGGGCGCGAAGGTGACGAGGCCGGCCTTGAGCGCCGCCGCCGTGTCGAACGGGCCCTGCTCGAGGACCTGGGCGACGCGGTCGGGGGTGCCTAGGAAGCGGGTCTGCAGGCGGGAGAGGCCGTTGCCCATCGGGAAGGCGCCGCCGTTCATGGCGGAGGTGGCGATCGAGACCGGCGCGTCCGGGCTGTCCTTCATGTACAGGCGGTCAGCGGCGAGCGCGAGCTCGAGGAGCGTGCCGGCGAAGCAGGAGCCCGGCTCGGCAAGCGCGAAGAAGCTCTTCGCGGTCATGTCCATGCGCTTCAGGACGCGCTTCATGAGGAGGGTGACCTCGCGGACCAAGCCGTCGTCCTTGTGCTTGGCGAGCATGGCGTCGACCGCGAGCACCGCGGCAGCATCGCCGGTGGTCTTCACCGCGACCACGCCGATGGTCGGCTGGTTGAAGCGGAGATCGAGGAGCGCGTCGTCGAGCTCGCGGAACGCCTGCACGCACCAGGCGGAGGCGCCGGTCTTGCCGAGCTCCTCGGGGGTGGTGGGCTCCTTTCCGGACGGGGCGCGCACGGTGAGCACGGCGGTGCGGGCCTGGTTGTCGAGGACCACCGATACGTACTTGTACTCTGCACCCTTCGTCGAGCGCTTCACCTCGAGCGGGCCCAGCGTCATCCTGGGGAACGCCTTGCGCTTCGAGCCCGCGACCAGCGCGTCGGTCCGGCGCTTGACGACGTCCTCGTACTTCGCCTTGGGGGGCGCTTCGTCCACCAGGCCCCACTCCACCGCGCGCTTGCCGCGCACGCCCTCGGCGATGGTGGAGAACGCGTCCGCGAGGTCGCGGCGGATCTTGCGCTTGTCGACGAGCCGCGTGAGGCCGCCCGTGCCGGGGAGCACGGCGAGGAGCGGCGCCTCGGGAAAGCTCACCGCGCTCGAGCCGTCGTCGACCAGGACGATGTCGTCGCACGCGATGGCCAGCTCGTAGCCGCCGCCCGAGCCGGTGCCGTTAAGGGCGCACAGGCTGGGGAGGCCGCTCTCCGCGCTCATCTCCTCGAGGTAGAGGCGCGTCTCGTTCGTGAACTTGCAGAAGTTCACCTTGAACCCGTGCGTCGACATGCCGAGCATGTAGATGTTCGCGCCCGAGCAGAAGATGCGGTCCTTGCCGCTGGTGACGATGACCGCCTTCACCTCGGGATGCTCGAAGCGGATCCGCTGCAGCGCGTCGGCGAGCTCGATGTCGACGCCGAGATCGTACGAGTTGAGCTTCAGCGGATAGCCGGGACGGAGGCCGCGCTCTTCTTTTATGTCCATGACGAGGCGCGCGACCGCCCCGGCGTACTCCGCGGGGAGCTCCAGCCGCCAGTGCAGGTAGCGGTCGGGATGGGTCTCGAAGCGGACGGGATCGTGGGTCTGGTTCGTCTCGGCCATCGGTGTCAGAGGGTCTTACGGCAGGACAACGACCCGGGCAAGTAGTATAGTGCGTGTAGCCGGTTCGACATGAACTATAGTGCACCTACGAAGCCCGCCAGGAAGCGGCCGCCGTCGCGCGACAAGCTCCTGCACGCGCTGGGCGCGGCGGTCCGCGCGCGTCGCACCGAGCTCGGCCTCACGATGCGCGCGCTGGCGCTCGAGGCGAGCGTGAGCGAGCGCTTCCTCGTGCAGCTCGAGGCGGGGGCGGGGAACATCTCGGTCTCGCGCCTCGAGGACGTCGCGCAAGGCCTCCGGACCACCGGCGCGGAGCTGCTGGCGAGCGCGTCGCGCAGCGCGCCCGCGCGGCCGGGCCTGGTGGCGCTGGTCGGGCTGCGCGGGGCGGGCAAGAGCTCGATCGGCGCGGCGGTGGCGTCGCAGCTCGGGGTGCCGTTCGTCGAGCTCGACGAGCTGATCGTGCGCGAGGCGCAGATGACGCTCTCGACCATCTTCGAGATCCACGGCGAACGCTACTACCGGGGCATCGAGCGCGAGGTCCTGCGGCGCCTGCTCGCGCAGGGCAAGCCGATGGTGATCGCGACCGGCGGATCGATCGTGACCGACGCCGAGACGTGGGGCCTCTTGCGGAGCCGCGCGCGGACCGTCTGGCTCAAGGCGGAGCCGCGCGAGCACTGGTCACGCGTCGTCGCGCAGGGAGACGTCCGGCCGATGCGCGATCGGCCGCGGGCGATGAACGAGCTGCGTGCGCTGCTCGCCTCCCGGGCGCCGCTCTACGAGATGGCGGACGTGGTGGTGGAGACCTCGGGGCGGAAGCCCGCGTCGGTGATCGATAGCGTGCTGCGTCTCGCGACGGCCAGCTGATGGTGGTATCCCGTTCCCCGGAGAATCAACGATGATCGAGCTCGGCAGCTATGTCGCAGGCAAGTGGGTCAAGGGCACCGGCAAGGGCGCGGAGCTCGTCAATCCGGCCACCGAGGAGGTGATCGCCACGACGTCGACCGAGGGGGTCGACTTCGCCGCCGCGCTCGCGTTCGCGCGCGACAAGGGCGGCCCGGCGCTGCGCGAGCTCACGTTCGTGCAGCGTGGAGAGATACTGCGGAAGATGTCGCGCGCGATGCACGAGCGGCGCGACGAGCTGCTCACCATCGCGCAGGCGAACGGCGGCAATACGCGCGGCGACGCGAAGTTCGACGTCGACGGCGCCATCGGCACGCTCGCGGCGTACGCCGACCTGTCAGCCGAGCTTGGCGACACCAACATCCTGCTCGACGGCGACGCGATCCAGATCGGTCGCGGCGCGCGCCTGTTCGGGCAGCACGTGTACACGTCGCGCCAGGGCGTGGCGGTGCACGTCAACGCGTTCAACTTCCCGGCGTGGGGCCTGGCCGAGAAGGGCGCGACCGCGCTCCTCGCGGGGATGCCGGTGATCACCAAGCCGGGCACCAGCACGGCGCACGTCGCGCATCGCATGATGGAGATCTTCGTCGAGCAGAAGTTGCTGCCCGAGGGCGCGCTCTCGTTCGTGGGCGGCAGCTCCGGCGATCTGCTGGGGATGCTCGGCGGCCAGGACGTGATCGCGTTCACCGGCTCGAGCATCACCGCGGCGAAGCTGCGCGAGGGCCGCAGCGTGCTGCGCGAGGGCGCGCACATCAACGTGGAGGCCGACAGCCTCAACGCCGCGGTGCTGGGGCCGGACGTCGAGGAGGGCTCGGACGTCTGGCACCTGTTCATCGGCGACGTGGCCCGCGAGATGACGCAGAAGACCGGACAGAAGTGCACCGCGATCCGTCGCGTGTACGTGCCGCAGGACAAGGTCGAGGCGGTGCTCGAGCAGCTCCGGGATCGCCTGGCGGCAGTGAGGGTCGGCGACCCGATGCGCGAGGACGTCACGATGGGCCCGGTCGCCACCGCGCAGCAGATCAAGGACGTGCGCGAGGGCGTGAAGAAGCTCGAGGGCTGCGCCAAGATCGTGTTCGGTAGGGCGACCGAGGTCGCGGCGATCGGCGTGCCGGCGGGGAAGGGCTTCTTCACGACGCCGGTGCTGCTGCACGGCGCGAAGCCCGCCGCGGGCGACGCGGTGCACGCGCACGAGGTGTTCGGCCCGGTGGCGACGGTGATGCCCTACGACGGCGTGGCGCAGGTCGCGGGCCTGGTGGCCGCGGGCGGCGGCGGCCTGGTGACGAGCACATACTCTGACGACAAGGACTTCATCCGCTCGCTGATCCTCGCGCTCGCGCCGTTTCACGGCCGCCTCACGATCGGCTCGGCCAAGGTCGCGGGCCAGTCGCTGCCGCCGGGCATGGCGCTCCCGCAGCTCCTCCACGGCGGCCCGGGCCGCGCGGGCGGCGGCGAGGAGCTCGGCGGTCGCCGCGGGATGTCGCTGTACATGCAGCGGACGGCGCTGCAGGGGGACCGTTCGCTCCTGGAGGCGATCGCGGGAAAGAGGTAGCCGCGGTTCCGGCGCCTCGCTGGCCCAGGACGGCCCTCGCCTCGACGACCCGCTCAGTCCGCGAGCAGCGTCTCGAGGCGCCGGGCGTGCGAGGACCCAGGAAATCGCGCCCTGAAGCGGTCCGCGCGCGCACGTGCCTCGTCCGTGCGCCCGAGCTTCACCAGCGCCTCGATGGCGATGACCTCGCGCTCCTGCGTCAGCGCGCCGGCGGGAAAGCGCCTCGCGTGCTCGCCGCTGAGCGCGAGCGCCTCGTTGGGCCTCCCGCGCAATGCGTGCTGCGCGCGCCCGAGCAACTCCACCTCGGCCTCGGGACTCTCCACCACGCGCGCCGCCGCACTCTTCGCGCTCGGCGCCGTCGCGCTCGCCGCCGGCGTACTCGCGGTCGTACTCGTCGACGGAGTCGTCGTCGTGCTCGTACTCGACGTGCTCGTACTCCCGCTCACCGCGACGATCCCCACCGGCGCCACCACCTGCTCGCCACTCCTTGCCACGACCACCGCCACTCCACCCCCCGTCACCCCGATCAACGCGAGCGCGGCGATGACCTTCACCGCGAGACCGGTCTTCACCGTCGCTCCTGCTGCTCCGCCAGCTCCTCCCGCACCTCCAGCTCCCCCCAGCCCTCCGAGCACCCCGATCTTCGCGGCGAGCGCGATCATCTGCGCCTCGTTCGGCACCTCGCTCTTCCCCGCACGCAGGAGCGCGCGCAGCAGCAGCTCCCCCTCCGCGCCCCCTTCTTCCCCGCTCGCTCCGCGAGCCCCCTCCTCGAGGATCCGCGGCGGTTCGTGCTCGCCGCCGCTCACGGCCCGCTCCCCGCCTGCGCGCGCTGCACGCCGGCCTCGACCACCTTGCGCGCCGCGTGCAGGCGCGAGTACGCGGTCTGGAGCGGACAGCCGATCGCCTCGGAGACCTCCGCCATCGTCAGCTCCTCGATCTCGTAGAGGACGAAGACCGCGCGCTTGTCGTCGTCGAGCTCGTCGAGGATGCGATCGAGGGTGGCGCGCGCCTGCTTGAGCGCCAGCGCGTCCTGCTGGCCGCCGTCCTGCGGCGCATCGGGCGGGGTGTCGGTCACCACCTCCCGCCGCACGCGCCCGCTGCGACGGTAGTCGGACGCGGTGCGCGCGCAGATGCCGTAGATCCAGGTGCGCAGCGACGATCGGCCCTCGAAGTCAGCGAGCTTGCGATGGACGACCACGAAGACCTCTTGGCAGACGTCCTCGACGTCGGACTCGGGGATCCCGAGGCGGCGCAGGCCGCGCCACACGAACGGCGCGTGCTCGCGGAAGATCTGCGCGAGCGGCGGTACCTCGGCCGCGCCGGAGCCCGAGCGCCCCGCCGCCGGCGTCGGCTTCTCGAGCTGCTGCTCCACGTGGAGGACCCACGGCCGCGAGGGCTCGAAGAAGAAGAAGCTCGAGAGGGCGGCGACGCTCACAGTCCATGAGTGGAGCCACACCCGCGGGATTATGAGCACGTGATCAGGGGAAAAAGAAGGCGATCCCCACGTCGGCGCTCATCGCGACCGCCGAGACCTTGTGGAGCTTCTCGGGCCCGGCCCCAGGCGCGGCGCCCGTGTACTGGAACGTGGGCCTGAGCAAGGGAACGATGCCGGCCACGCCAGCGTTGAACGAGACCGGCGGCAGGACCGGGAAGCTCACGCGGGCCTCGGCGGCGAGGTTCCAGAGCGGGAGCGTCTTCTCCTCGATGCCGCGGTCCTTCGTCTCGGCGTGGCTGCGCATCCCGCCGAGCTGGCCACCGGCGCAGAGCATGCCGACGACGAGCTTCCTGCGGAGGGTCGGGCACAGCGAGCCGCCCAGGTAGAGCGTGTCGACCGAGCCGCGCGCGCCGTCGCGCTCGGCGTCCATCGGAAGCAAGAGCACCGTGACGCCGCGCAGCCCGATGGGCACGCCTGGCAAATAGAGGAGGCCGCTGAAGACGACGCCGGGATCGAGCGCAGGCGCGAGCCCGCTCACGAGGATGGCGCCCACCCCACCTTCCAACCTCAGCGGATCCTTCCGCGGCGGTGGCTCAGGCTCGGGCGACGCGGGCGTCGGCGCTGGCGGGAGCGCAGGCGTTGGCGGCGGCGGCGGCTCGGGTGCGGGCGGCGGGAGCGGCGCCGGCGGTCCGCTCAGGCTGGCGTCGGGATCGATCATCACCGCGATGATCAGTGTGAGGGGAGCGCTCATCGCGTCGCACGATGCGTCGGCGCGATCGACGTCGCGCGTCCCGAGCCGCGCGCCCTTGCCGTCGCGCATGGTGATCACCGCGTGCCAGCCCTTGCCACGCTTCTCGATGCGGCCCTCGACGGAGACGTCGGCCTCCGCCGCCGACACGAACACGTGTCGCCCGAGCCGCTCCTCTACGCTGCGCGCGAGCGCTTGCGTCGCGATGCACGCGTCGGCGCCAGGCATGCGCAGCCACGAGAGAGACGAGGTGCGCGCAGGCTCGGCCGAAGCGGCGCCGCTCCCGAGGAGGAGCGCGCTGCCCAGCAGCGCTGCGGGAGCGACGGTAGCGACGCGCACGCGCGAGGCGTAGCACGCGCTCGACGTCAGCGCAGCGGATACGGGGCGCGCATCCGCGGCGCCGGGGGGGGCGCTCCGCCGCCCACCGCCGGGACGGAGCCGCTCGTGCCGCTCGAAGCGCCGCTCGGTCGTCATCGTCCGATGCCTCTCGGTAGCGCCTGCTACCCTCTCAGAGTCCTCCTCCGGGTCGGTTTCGGCGGACCCCGCACCCACGTGAATACGGCTCAAAACGCAGCAGAGATGCCGCTCGAGGAGGTCGTTCGTTCGACCATCCGCGGGCTCCTCGCGCCGCGCCGGGCCATCCCCATCGCGCTCGTGGTGGTGCCGCTCACGATCATCCAGGACGCGTACAGCCGCGACCCGCTCGCCGTGCCGCTGGCCTTGCTGATGTGCAGCAGCTTCCTGCTGGTGGCGCCTTCGCTGTGGCGCGCGCTGTTCCCGATGTACCGCGTCGCGCGCGGCGTCGCGCTGGTGGTGCCATCGCCCCTGAGCAGCATCCTCCGCGTGCTGGTCTATGCCGGCGTGGGGGCCACGGTGGTCCTCGGCATCGGCCTCTCGCTGCCCGATCTCGTGGGCGCCGGCACCACGTTCCTCACGTCCAAGCCGAGCCTCGCGGTGTGCGTTGCGCTGTTCTGGGTCGGCGGCTGGGGGCTCGCCCGCGACATCGATCTCGAGGAGCACCTCCGCCTGGAGCGCGCGCGCGGCGAGGCGCTGGAGCGCGAGGCGGAGCACGCGCAGCTCATCGCGCTCCGTAGCCACCTCGACCCCCACTTCCTCTTCAATACGCTCAACGCCATCGCCGAGTGGTGCCGCGAGGACGGCGCGGTCGCGGAGAAGGCCATCGTGCAGCTCTCCTCGATGCTGCGCACAATGATGACCGGGATCGAAGGCAAGTCGTGGCCACTTGCGAAGGAGCTCGAGCTCGCGAACGCGCTCTTCGCGATGCACGCCATCCGCGATCCCTCGCAGTTCTCGGTGCGCCTCGAGCTCCCCGATCCGCTGCCCGCCGTGGACGTGCCGCCGATGCTGATGCTGCCGCTCGCGGAGAACGCGATGAAGCACGGCCCCCTCGCGCGGCACAAGGGCGAGGTGCTGCTCCGCGTGACGATGACCGAGGGCGCGGTGCGCATCGAGCTCTCGAACCCCGGCCCGTTCAAGGGCCCACGCGACGGCGGCAGCGGCCTCTCGATCGTCCGCAAGCGCCTGGCGCTGACGTTCCCGACCGGCTCGTCGTTCACCATCGAGGGGGAGGGGGCGGACCGCACGCGCGCGGTGGTGGTGGTCCCGACGACCTGATTCCTGCTGCCGGTCTCGACTCTACCGGACCTCACGGATAGCGTTGCTCGGATGTCGATCCCGCTGCGCGTCCTCGTCTGTGACGACGAGCTCATGGCCCGGAAGCGCGTGCTGCGCCTGCTCGGCGAGCTGCCCGGCATCGAGGCCGCGATCGAGTGCGAGAGCGGCGAGGAGGTCCTCGCCAAGCTCAAGGTCGAGGATCTCGACGTCGCGATCCTCGATATCAACATGCCCGGGATGAGCGGCCTCGACACCGTGATGCAGATGCCCGAGGACCGGCCCTACGTCATCTTCCTCACCGCGCATCCCGAGCACGCGGTCCAGGCGTTCGACGTGGGCGCGGTCGATTACCTACTGAAACCCGTCGACGACGCGCGCCTCGCGAAGGCGCTGGCCCGCGCCCGCCAGTCCCTCGATCACGGCGCCATCTCCGCGGAAGGCGGCGCCCCGGGCGCGAAGACCAGCAAGCTCGCCATCGCCACGCACGACGGCGCGGCCCTCGTGAGCCCGGGCGATATCACCCATGCGACCTTCGACGGGTCGCTCGTCACCGTGCACACCGCCGCACGTTCCATCCTCACCGACGACACCCTCCAGGACCTCGAGGCGAAGCTAGCGAAGGGCCCTTTCGAACGAGTTCACCGGCGCGCGATCGTCAACCTGGAGCACGTCGACCGCCTTGAGTCGGTCGATTCCGGGGGCTACGTGGCCTGCCTGTCGACCGGAAAGCGCGTGGATGTGTCTCGCCAGAGCGCGCGCCGCCTCCGCCGCCGCCTGGGCCTCAGGTAGGAGCGAAAGAAGCTCTACGCCCGCCGATCGCCCAGGTATCCTGGTTAGCACGGCGCCTGGCGCCTCTTCTTCAGGCTTCCCCGTGAACGACGACAAGCACGACGACGACAACCCGTGGGACGACGACGACGGCGCGCGCACGCTCGCGACCGACGGGCCCTCCTTCGAGATGCCGAGCAACATCCCGTCGCCGATCACGGTCCCGCCGCCCGCGCCCGCGCCGCCCAAGAACCCAGCGAAGGCGACGCTCGTGGGCTTGATGCCCGCGGATTTCCTGGCCATCATCGCGGCCGCGCCGCCGCTTTCGGGCCCCACGACGCCGCGCTCGCCGCCGCGGCCGGTCACCATCCCGGACGACGCGCTCGACGATCTCCCCGGTCAGCAGGACGACGGTCCCACGATGCTCGGGGCCGGGTCGTCGCCGAACATCCCGCTCCGCGACGACGCGGCGCCTCCAGGCGGCTTCGGCGGCTTCGCGCCCATGCATCGCCACACCGATGCGGACGCAGAGACGATGGCGCTCGACCGCGAGGATTCGCGGCTGCCCGATCTCTCGGACGAGCCGGACGAGCCGGAGGACGCCACGCGCGCGCTCACCCGCGAGCAGATGATGGGGACGCCCTCTGGCGGTCATCAAGACGCGCACGTGGTCGTCGGGAGCGATGCCCGTGGTGACGAGGCGACGCTCGCCATCGGCCCTGATCAGCTGAGCCCCGCGCTAGGGGCGCTCGGCGCGCCCCTCGAGCCCGCGCTCGCCGAGGCGCTGGCCCAGCGGGTCGCAGAGCATCATCAACACATCCAGCAGCAGGCTCACCAGCAGCAGCTCTCACCGCACTTCCCGCAGCCGCCTCATCCGGCTCATCCCGCACCGCAGCAGCAGCAGTTCGCGCCGCACCACGCGCATCAGGCGGCGTACGCGCTGCAGCAGCCGGCCACCCAGCCGGTCGCGTATCCACCGTCCGGGCAGCACCCGATGATGGGCCCCCCGCAGAGCCAGCCGCTGCCGCAGAGCCAGCCCGTGCCTTGGGGCGCGCCGCCCGCCTTCGCGCCGCAGTCGTCGCCGCAGCCCGCGCCGTGGATGCCCTCTCAACCGCCCGCCGCCGAGGCCCTCGGCGCCTTCGGCTTCCGCAGCCGCTCTCAGGTGATGGTCCTCGCTGGCGTGGGCGTCGTCTGCCTCGCCATCTTCGTGATCGGTCTCGTGCTCTTCTTCACCACCAAGTTCTGATGAAGATCGATGGCCTCGAAGGCCGGCGCTGGATCGGTCGCGTCCTCCGCGACCGCTGGCGCATCGATGCGCGCATCTCGCGTGGTGGTGTAGGCACCGTCTACGCAGCCACGCACAAGAACAACGGAAGCCGCGCCGCCATCAAGGTGCTGCACCCCGAGTTCTCGCGCGACGCCGATACCCGCAGCCGCTTCCTCCAGGAAGGCTACGCCGCGAACCAGGTGAACCATCCCGGCGTCGTACGCATCCTCGACGACGATACCAGCGAGGACGGGCACGCCTACCTCGTGATGGAGCTCCTCGAGGGCGAGCTGCTCGAGACGCGCCGCATCCGCAAGGGCGGCAAGCTCCCGCTGCCCGACGTCTTCGAGGTCGGCGAGCAGCTCCTCGACGTCCTCGCCGCCGCGCACGAGAAGAGCATCGTTCATCGCGACATCAAGCCCGACAACCTCTTCATCACCCAGGAGGGCCGCCTCAAGGTCCTCGATTTCGGCTTCGCGCAGATGCGCTCGCAGTTCCGCCCCGACGTGACCGCGACCGGTTTCCTGCTCGGTACGCCGGGCTTCATGTCGCCGGAGCAGGCCGTCGGCAATCGCGCGCAGGTCGACGCCCAGACCGACATCTGGGCGGTCGGCGCCACGCTCTTCACGCTGATCTCGGGCGAGCCGGTGCACGACGGCCAGAGCGCAGCGGAGATGCTCGTCGCTGCCGCGAACTTCAAGCCGCGCTCGCTCGCCACCGTCACGACCGGGCTCTCGAGCCGGCTCATCGAGCTCGTCGATCGCGCGGTGGCGTTCGACAAGGCCGAGCGCTGGCCGAACGCGCGCTCGATGCAGTTTGCCCTGCGCGGCGTCTCCGGCAAGCAGCAATCGGGTGCGGTCTCGCGGCGGAGCATCCCCGACGTCGAGCCCGTGTCCGACGGTCCCACGCTCTACGAAGATCCCATGTTCATCCAGGAGCTCGACCCGAGCGAGCTCGTCGACTCGCAGTCGGAGACCCGGCAGACGCAGGCGAGGAGGCACCCCGCGGACGACGACGGCTCGACGATGGTCGTGGCTCCGCCGTCCGGCGCCAACGATCCCGCGCAGCGCGCGCCTCACACGCAGCCGCCGCAGACCCCGCAGATGGCGGCTTACCCCAGCGCGGTGGCGCGCACCGCGAAGCCCGGGATGGTGGAGCCGCTCGACGGCGGGACGCTGATCATGGAGAGCCCGGCTCGCGACGAGATGAGCCGCACCGGTCCGCGCCCCGCGCTGGGCGTGGCGGCAAACGCCTCGATCGGCGGCGGGCAGCGGCCGGGCGCTGCGGTGCCGTTCCGCGTGCAGACGCCGCAGAACTTCACGCCCCAGGGCGCGCTGGCGTCGCGTGCGCCGTCGCCGCCGCAGGACGCGCGCGGCCCCGACGAGATCATGTACGGCGCGACGCCCGCGCCTCGCACCGCGCCTCGCACCGCGCCTCCCCCCGCCCCCCGCCGCAGGTCGGCGCCGGCCGCGAGCCGGGCGCTCGTGTTCGTGGGGGTGGTGGTGGTCACGATGGTGATCGTGATCGTCGCCGGGCTCCTGGTGCTGACGTTCAGCGACTGACGGGTAGCTCTCACCAAATTTCGCAGTAAACGCTATCCTGCGAGGGTGAGGCGAGTCACGGCGCTCCTGGGTTCGGTGTTCGTCCTGCTCGCCGTGCAGAGCCCAGCGTTCGCCGACACCTTCGATGACGTCGTACGCGACGCCGAGGCGGCGTACTCCGCCGGCAAGCTCGAGGAGGCCGCGACCCTGCTCGACAAGGCCTATGCGATGCGTCGCGATGCGGCGCTCCTCTTCAACAAGGGGCGCGCCCTCCAGGACATCCAGCCCGAACGAGCCATTGCCGCGTACGAGGCGTACCTCACGGCCCAGCCGGGCGCGACCGACGGCCCCAAGGTGCGCCTCATCATCGAGCGTCTCCGAGCTCGCATCGCGCAAGAAGAAGCGCTGCGGGTGCGGACGCGAGAAGCAGAGGCTGCAGCCGAGCGCAATCGCGCCAAGAGCGGCGTGAGCACGCCGCCGTCCGCGAGCCCGCGGACCAGCCCGGGGAAGGGAGTCGCGGTGGCGCCGTGGATCATCACCGGGGTGGGCGCGGCGACGCTCGGCGCCTCGTTGCCGCTGTGGCTCGCAGGTTCCAGCGCTCACGCCGACGCCGTCTCCGCGCCATCCGTCGCCGAGTCCGATTCGCGCCAGCGCACCGCCCAGAGCTTTGCCTCCGCGACGTCGGTGACCCTCGTGACCGGCGGCGTGGTCATCGCGATCGGGCTCGTCTGGGCCATCGTCGATCTCACTCGCTCGCCGAGCGCGCGCGTCTCCCACGCCGCGGGGCTGGGTACGTTCTGATGGCGGGACCGCTGCCGGCGAACCTGGGCCGCTACGAGGTGGTCGGGCACCTGGCGACCGGCGGCATGGCCGAAGTATTCTTGTGTAAACTGCACGGACCCAACGGCTTCCAGCGCGCGGTGGTGGTCAAGCGCACGCTGCCGTACCTCGCCCGGCAGAAGCAGTTCGTCGACATGTTCGTGGACGAAGCGCGCATCATCTCGCGGATCCGCCATCCCAACGTGGTGCAGGTCCAGGAGCTCGCGCAGGACCAGGACGATCTCCTGCTGGTTCTCGAGTACCTCGAAGGGGAGTCGATGGCCTCGCTGATGCGGCGCGCCAAGCTCAACGGCGTCACGATCTCGCCAGCCCTGGGGGCACACCTGGTGTCGCTGGCGTGCGCCGGTCTCCACGCAGCCCACGAGCTCACGGCCGATGATGGGACTCCGTACGGGCTGGTGCACCGCGACGTTTCGCCTCAGAATCTGTTCGTCACGTTCGCGGGCGAGGTGAAGGTGCTCGACTTCGGAATCGCGACCGCGAAGGACCGCGAGTCGCGGACCGAGGCCGGTCAGTCGAAGGGCAAGCTCGAGTACATGTCGCCCGAGCAGAGCAACGGCGAGCCGCTCGATCGGCGGAGCGACGTGTTCGCGCTGGGCATCGTTCTCTACGAGCTCGTCACCGGCAAGCGGCTCTTTCGGCGGGCCTCGCCCCTCGCCACGCTCGAGGCGATTCACCGGGAGCCGATCGTGCGTCCTTCGCGCACCACCGAGGGCATCCCTGGCGAGCTCGATCGCATCGTGCTCACCGCGCTCGCTCGCGATCCGCAGGATCGATTTTCCACCGCCGCGGAGATGGCGCGGGAGCTCCAGCTCTTCGCCCGCGCCGCGGACCCGGGGGCGCTCTTCGACGAGCAGGCGGCCGCGCTCATGCAGCAGCTGTTCTCCGAGCGTCGGGCGGAGAAGGCCGAGCTGCTGCGCCGCGTGCGCGTCGGCGCCCCGGTGGACACCTTGCCCGAAGCCGAGGTGGACCACACCGTGGTGTTGCCCGACGTCGCCTCGGTCGCCGCGGAGAGCTCGATCACGCTCCCGATGGTGCGGGTCCCGACCCCGGCGGCGCGGCGTGGCCGCTGGGGCTGGGCGATCATCGGGCTCGCGGGCGGCGGAGCGGTTCTCGTCGCCGGGGGCTCGGCGCTCTACCGGAACACGCATCGCAGCAGCGCGGCGGCGTCGCTCCCGCCGATGGCTCCGCCGCCGCTGCCGAGCGTCGAGGCGAGCGAGGCCAAGGAGATCCGCTTGTCGGTGGACACCGACCCGCCAGACTGCGACGTCATCGTCGACGGTGTTCCACGAGGCACATCTCCCCTCGAGCTTCCAATGTCGACGGGAGGCGGCGCGGTGCGGCTCGTCGTGCAAAAATCTGGCTTCGAGCCGTTCGAGCGAACGTTCTCGCCGAGCCGCGACGAGCGCGTCGTGGTTCGGCTGCGGCGAGCTCCCCGCCCCGGGTCGACCGCCGCGCGCCCGACGATCGCTCCGCGCCCGTCCGCTCCGTCGGCCAGCGCCGCGTCCGCCGTTCGCAAGTGGGACTGACGCCACGGCGCGCATTCGGTTACCCTTTCTTCCACGAACTTGGCGAAGGACGATGAGCTTGCCACCCTGGTGACGCAGGACGCGCGTGCGTCGCGGCTCACGTTCACGGTCCGCGTCGTGAGCGGCCCCGACGCCGGCGCGACGTTCGCCGTTCCCGACGACGGGACGCGTATCCTCGTTGGCCAGAGCTCGTCGTGCGAGGTGCGCCTGACCGATCCTGCCGTCTCCCGGCGCCACGCTTCGCTCGAGGTCGTCCCCGACGGGCTTCGCCTCACCGACCTCGGCTCCAGCAATGGCACCTTCGTCGATCGCGTGCGGGTGCTCGGCGCGCTGCTCACCGGCGACGAGGCCGTTCGCTTCGGCTCGACGGTGATGCAACTGGACGCCGACTCGCACCCGCCGGTGCGAGCCGAGGTGGGCCCGGACCACTTCGGTCGCGTGCTCGGCGAGAGTCAGGCGATGCGCCGCCTCTATCCCATGTGCCAGAGGCTCGCCGCCTCCGACGTGGCGGTCGTGATCGAGGGCGAGACCGGCACCGGCAAGGAGGCCCTGGCCGAGGCGATCCACGAGTGCGGCGCGCGCGCGCAGGCGCCGTTCATCGTCTTCGACTGCACGGCGGTGCCCGCGAGCCTCCTCGAGAGCGAGCTGTTCGGCCACGAGCGGGGCGCGTTCACCGGCGCCGTGGCGCAGCGCAAGGGCTTGTTCGAGCAGGCAGAGGGCGGAACGCTCCTCATCGACGAGATCGGCGAGCTCGATCTCTCCCTCCAGCCGAAGCTGCTGCGCGCGCTGGAGCGCCGCGAGATCCGGCGCGTCGGCGGCGACCGCTGGATCAAGGTCGACGTGCGTCTCCTGAGCGCCACCCGCCGCGATCTCGACCGCGAAGTTCAAGAGGGACGGTTCCGCGACGATCTCTTTCATCGCATCGCGGTAGCCCGCGTGGAGCTTCCGCCGCTGCGCGAACGGGCGTCCGACATCGAGGCGCTCGCCATGCATTTCTGCCGGACCTTGAACGGCGATCCGCGAACGTTCCGGCCGGAGCTCCTGGCTCGCTGGCGCAACTGGAGCTGGCCGGGGAACGTTCGCGAGCTGCGCAACGCCGTGGCTCGTCACATCGCGCTGGGGGATGATCAGTACATGCAGGGTGGCGCAGGGGCGGCGGAGAGCGCCGCGCCGCGCACGCTGCTCGATCCCTACGTCGGCATGCCGTTCATCCAGGGCCGCGATCGGCTGGTCGAGGACTTCGAGGTTGCGTTCGTCGAGCACTGGCTGGCGCGCTTCGGGGGCGACATCGGTAAGGCCGCCGCCGCGACCGGCATAGGCCGCCGCTACTTCCAGAAGCTCCGCGCCCGCAACAAGGGCTGACGCTTCAGAGCGCCGTGCTCACGTCACAGATCACGTCGTCGTAGCGGACCACCTGGTCGTTGCTTCCGTCCTGGGTGAGCACCCCCACGCGGACGCTGAGCTCGGTGATGGAGAGGGCTGGCCGACCGGTGATCGTCTGAGTGGAGTCGCCGACCCGGATGACGATGGAACCGGGCCTCATGACCGTCGAGACCTTCGTCCATTGGGTGCGCGACGAGGTCAGCACCGTGTCGGTGACCGCGGGGGCCGCGGCGTCGAGCTGCGAGACCTGATAGCGCGGCCGCCACGTCAGCCCTTGCCCGAGCGGCGTCGCGCCGAGCGCCAGCACCTCGTCCGGGGCGGGCGTCCCGCTGGGGGCCACCAGGATGGTTTGCACCGAGAGGAACTCCATCGTTCCCACGAGGGCGTCGAAGCGAACCCAGAACGTGCACGCGAGCTGCCGGGCCGGCGCCCCGCCGCGCATGATGGGCCCGCTGTTGGCGCTCTGGGCGAACCCTCCCGATCGAAACAGCAACGACTGAGTCCCCGACACCTGCGCCGACCGATCGAGGGTCGCGACGCCGTTGGGGTTTGGCCACGGCGTATCGAAGCCGATGGCCTGGTCTGCCTCGCGATCGTCGAAGCAATCGCGAAATACGATGGTGCCACCGTCGAGCGCGGGCTTTGGAACGCAAGGGCCCGGTACCAAGGCGTCCGCGCGGTCCGCGGCGTCCGCGTCCGCGGGCGCGTCCGCGTCGGTCGGGAGCACCCTCGCGTCAGGCGGAGAAGCCACGCAGATGCGCTCCACGCAGAAGTACGGAGCGCACGAGTCCTCGCACGCCTTGCCCAGCCGGTCGACGTCGGGGAACGAGCACGACCATGCGGCGCCCACCAGCGCGAACGCTGCAAGCAAAGAGGCGGCTAGCCGTCGTGGGGCTCTCGCCACGCGCACCACCACACCGTAGCACGTCAGCGAGGCGACCACGAGAGAGAGGCCTTGTGTAGGCTTCGGCCTCCTGCCTCGTTGTGCGTGACGGAGACGTCTTTCATGAAGCGAAGTGCGATCGGTCTCGTCGTCGTTTGTTCCTTCGTGGCGCTCGGCTGTCCCGGTCAGAAGCCGGCGCTGACGCCTGCGCCGCCCGCCGCTGCTCCCAGCGAAGGGCCGATCGTCTGGCGCCTCTCGAAGTCGGGTCTCGGCTTCCGGTTGAGCAACGCCGACGAGGACGCGGACAAGGAGGTCACGCGCAGGGTGGCGCCCTCCACGCCCCTCGGTGACGGCGACGCCAAGAAGATGGTCGCGCGCCTCCCCGCGCTCGTGAGCGAGCCCGACGACGCGAAGGACTTCGCGATGCGCGACAAGTCGATCCCCGCGCCGCGCCCTGGCAAGACCGTGACCGAGGTGTTTCCTCCGCCAGCGGGTCCGCCGCCCGCGACCGCCGTACCCGCCGCGGCGGCTACCCAGGGCGCCGGCTCCGCGGCGGCCACCCAGGGCGCCGGCTCCGCGGCGCTAACCGTGGAACGCCACGCGCCCGAGGGGCCGGTCGACATCGCTCCGCATCTCACGATGACGTTCTCGCAGCCGATGGTCCCCATCACGTCGATGGATGATCTCTCGAAGGAGAAGCTGCCCGTGACGCTCGTGCCCCAGCCCGCCGGCAAGTGGCGCTGGCTCGGGACGAAGACGCTCATGTTCCAGCCCGAAAAACGCTTCCCGATGGCGACCGAGTACGCGGTCGACATTCCCTCCGGGACGAAGGCGATGAACGGGCAGACGCTCGCGAAGGCCTCGCAGTGGACGTTCACGACGCCGCCCATCAACGTGAAGCGCTCGTTCCCGAGCTCCGTCCAGGAGCCGCTCGAGCCGCTGATCTTCGCGGAGATGGACCAGCAG
>JAYTBL010000206.1:0-5033 GCA_043736975.1 Polyangiaceae bacterium | reverse complement strand
CCGGCGCGCCGCCGCCGCCCGCGCGAGCGGCGCGAGCGCTCCCGCAGCTCGATCACCGCCCTGCTCCGGCCGCCGACCGCGACCGCGACTGCGAGCCGGCGTCGGCGGACCACCGCGACCGCCACGCCGCGCCCGCCCGCGACGTCGCGCACGTCGGGCCCGCAACGAAGGGCAGGCCCGGCGGCGCCGGCGCGCGCGCGAGCGGCTGGACGAAGCTCGCCGTCCTGGCCACGGTGCTCGCGCTCGTCCTCGCCGGCGTGCTGCTCCTCCTGCCGATGATCGTGCGCGACCGCATCGTCGCTTCGGCGCGCTCGGCCGGCGTCGATCTCACCATCGAGCGCGTCGGCATCGGCGTGTCGGGGATCTCGCTCCGGGGGCTCAGCGCGAAGGTCCAGCGCATTCCGAGCGCCGACCTGAGGGCCGACGAGATCTTCGTGAGCGGCTTCTCTGCGCGCGAGCTCCGCGTGCGCGGCCTCGCCGTCACGCTCGGCGGCCCGGCCACCGAGGTCGGCCCCGCGCTCGTCAAGCTCTACGAGGACAACCGCGCGCGCATCGCCGGCACGCCCGGCGAGCCGCGCAAGATCTCCATCGTCGCCGCGCGCCTCACGTGGACCGGAGTCCTCGGCGAAGGCACGAGCCTCGAGACGACCGAGATCGGCACCGAGCTCGAGTCGCGCGGGACCCTGAGCGAGGACGTTCGCGCGAACCTCGGCAACGTTCAGCTCAGGACCGCGCACACCACGCTCGGACCGTGGGCCGGCGCGTTCGACCGCAACCCGACCACCTCGCGCTTCCGCCTGCTCTTCGATCCGCCGGTGCCCGACGGTCCGAGCGCGCTCCTGGTCTGGGGCCGCGTCTCGCCGCTGCACCTCACGGTGAAGATCCCCCGCTCGCCCCTCGCGCGCCTCGGTCTGCGCGCCGCCGACCTCGGCCTCCCCGCCGACGACCGCACCGAGCTCGAGCTGAAGCTCGAGGGCGGCCAGAACCCGAACATGCGCATCGAGGGCTCGGGGCGGCTCGATCTCTTCGGCGCACGCCTGAAGGCGTTGAAGACGCCGGTCGACGCGAAGGTCGAGGGTTCCGCCTCGGGCATGCCCGGCAGGCCGCTCGACCTCGAGAAGACGGTCGCGACCGTGGGCCCGTTCGTGGCGAACGTCACCGGGAGGATCGCGCCGAGCGACCTCGGCTTCCGGCTCGACGCGGCGTGGCGCACCGTCCCCATCCCCTGCGAGAGGCTGGTTCGCGCCGAGGCGAGGTCGATGGGGCCGATCGCCGCGGCGCTCCAGGAGCTCGCGCACTCCAGCGGCGCGGCGCGCGTGACGGGCGCGGCGATCGCGTCGGGGATCGTGAAGTACGACACCGCCAGCCCCGACGAGGTCACCAGCACGCTCGTCACCCGCGAGACCTGCGGGCTCTCGCTGTTCGGCCTGTGAGCAGCTCAGTCCACCTAGACAGCGCGCGAAAAGGCCGCTAAGAACGCCCCCGCCATGCGTGGATTCCTCCAGCCCTCCCTCCGTAACAACCCCTCCGACGCCCAGCAGGCCTTCACCAAGCTGTCGCGTCATCGCCGCGCCAACCTCGCCGAGGCCGCGCAGACGAACCTGCTCAAGGCCTCGCAGTGGGCCCGCGGCGAGACCGTCGCGCAGCCCATCGCCGACGCGCTCGCCGAGCACCTGAAGGCCTACCAGGCGAAGGCCGCGAAGAAGTCCGGCGCCTGATCCGCGCTCCACCGCGCTCGCGGTGGACGGGGCGCGCGACCCGGAGATCGCGGCCGGAGATCGCGGGATCTCTGCGCGCGCGCAGGCCGCGTGGCCGGCGACCGCTCGCTTCAGCCCCTCTTCTTCGCGAAGTCCTTCATGAAGGACGCGAGCGTCTCCACCCAGCCGAGCTCCACTGCGTTGTAGAGCGAGGCGCGGATGCCGCCCACCACGCGGTGGCCCTTCAGCCCGATCATGTTCTGCGCGGTGGCTTCCTTCACGAAGGCCTCGTCGAGCTCGGGGGTCGGCAGGCGCCAGACCACGTTCATGATCGAGCGGGACGTCGGGTCGACCGGGCAGCGGTAGAAGCCGCCCGAGGCCTCGATCGCGTCATACACGAGCGCGGCCTTCTTCCTGTTCCTCGCCTCGATGGCGGGCACGCCGCCTTCGCCCTCGAGCCACTGCAGCGTGTTGCGAACGAGGTAGATGCCGAACGTGGGCGGCGTGTTGAAGAGGGACTGGTTCGCGGCGACGGTGCGATACTGGAAGATGGCCGGC
This sequence comes from Polyangiaceae bacterium, assembly GCA_043736975.1. Lineage (GTDB taxonomy): Bacteria > Myxococcota_A > Polyangia > Polyangiales > Polyangiaceae > Labilithrix. The sequence continues at coordinate 2,778 of JAYTBL010000206.1, read as the reverse complement.
AGGTCCTTGCGGCCCTGCGCGATGAGGTCCTTCTTCGCGGCGACGATGGTGACGCCGCTCGGCCCGATGTTCTTCTGCGCCCCGCCGTAGATCAGGTCGAACTGCGCTGCGTCCACCGCGCGCCCGACGATGTCGCTCGACATGTCGACGAAGACCGGGGCGTCGGCCTCGGGAAACGGGGTCGACGGGTCCAGCGCGTACTCGACGCCGTGGATGGTCTCGTTGCTCGTGCAGTGCACGTACGCCGCGCCCTTCGTGAGCGAAAGCTCGCTCTGCGCCGGCACGCGCGCGTAGCTCTTGTCCTTCTCGGTGGTGGCCGCGACGTGGACCTCGCCGCCGCCGAGCGGCGCGCACGCCTTGGCCTCCCCCACGGCCTTCTCGCCCCATGCGCCGTTGACGACGTAGTCGGCGGTCTTGCCCTTCTCCAGGAAGTTCATCGCGAGCTGCGCGAACGCCATCGACGCGCCGCCCTGCACGAACAGCACCTCCCAGTCCTTCGAGAGGCCGAGGTGCTTCGCCACCAGCGCCATCGCCTCGAAGTGCACCTTCTCGTAGACCTTCCCGCGGTGCGAGTGCTCCATGATGCTCATTCCGGAGCTCTCGAAATCCAGGAGCTCGGCGCGAGCACGCTCGAGCGCGGCGAGGGGCAGCGATGCGGGACCAGCATTGAAATTGAGGGCTCGACTCATCGTGCGCGCGAAGATACCGCGTTCGGCGTTACACTGCGACCCGTGAAGCGAGCACTCCTGTCGCTGCTGCTCGTTTCGTGCAACGGCAAGGCGACGCATGTAGAATGCACGGACATGCTTGATCGCTACGTCGAGATGGCCGCGGGCGGCGACCCGGAGATGCCGCCCGCCGAGGCGCGCGCAGCGCGCGAGACGAAGAAGACGCTTCGCAAGGGCGAGGCGAGCTACAAGCGTGTGCAGGAGCAGTGTGAAGCCGAGGTCTCGCGCCGGGAGTACCGGTGCGCGATGAAGGCCCCCACCCCGGAGACGTGGCAAGCATGCATCGATTGATTCGGTCGTCCCTCAACGCTTCGCTGTTCGGCCTCCTGGTGCTCGCGATGGGCTGCGGCGGAGGGAAGAAGCCCGCCACGACCTCCGCTGACAGCGACGCCGGCGGCGACGGCGACGGCGGCGAGACCGCCAGCGCCGACAGCAAGGGCGACGGCGGTGCCGGCGCCGACAAGAAGGACGAGTGCATCGGCTTCGACATCGCGAACGTCGAGGACCTGCTCCTCAAGAGCGCGTGCGAAGAGCCGAACACCAAGCCCGATTCGCTCACGCCCGTCGATCTCAAGGGCAAGCTCGAGGTCATCGTCAGCGCGAGCCCGATGAAGGTCGCGCCGGGCGGCAAATCGGACCTGCTGGTCACGTTCGCCAACAAGTCGAAGGATCCGCTCATCCTCCACTTCCGCATCGATCCCGTCGCGCGCTTCGAGGTCGAGGTCTGGGATCAGCCCACGAAGAAGGGCCCGAAGCGCGCCGACATGCCCGCCGGGGCCGCGCCGCCGCCGCCCAAGGGGATGTCGCAGCCCGGCCCGAGCGAGGTGAAGTCGGCGAGGATCACCCTCGCGCCCAACGGCAGCGCGCGCGCCCGCATCCCCTGGGAAGCGGTGAAGATGAAGTGGGCGCCGGAGAAGGTCCGCGGCACGCCCTCGGAGCGCGGCTTCCCGCGCGCGCCGAACGGGCCGCTCCCCAAGGGCAAGTACACGGTCAAGGTCGTCACTCCCCTGGTCGGCGTCTCGGAAGGCGTCGACCACGAGATGAGCGCGCCGAAGGTCGAGATCGAGATCGGCGGATGAGCGACGAGACCGCCGCCAGCACGCCGCCCTCCGACGCGACGTCCGAGCGGGGCGGCGCGTTTCGCGCCGTGTTCTTCGGGACCCCGCAGTTCGCGGTGCCGTGCCTCGAGGCGCTGGTCGAGATCGCCGACGTCGCGGCGGTGGTGTGCCAGCCCGACAAGCCGGCGGGGCGCGGCCTCGAGGTCACGCCGCCGCCCGTGAAGAAGCGCGCGCTCGAGCTCGGGCTCACCGTCGTCCAGCCCACGAAGCTCAAGACCGGCGAGTTCGCGCAGTGGCTGCGCGAGCAGAACGCGGACGTCGCGCTGGTCGTCGCCTACGGGCGCATCCTCCCCAAGGACGTGCTCGCGGCGCCGCGGCTCGGCTGCGTGAACGTCCACGCCTCGCTCCTCCCGAAGCTGCGCGGCGCGGCGCCGATCACCTGGGCCATCGTGCGCGGCGAGCCGGAGACCGGCGTGACCCTCATGCAAATGGACGAGGGCATGGACACCGGCGCCATGCTCCAGGTCTTCGCCACGCCCATCACCGACGAGGAGACCGCGGGTGAGCTGTCGGAGCGTCTCTCCGCGCTGGGCGCGCTCGCGACGCGTAAGGGCCTCCCGACGTTCGTGAATGGCGGCTACGCGCCCAAGCCGCAGGACCACGCCCGGGCCACGCTCGCGCCGATCCTGAAGAAGGAAGACGGCCGCATCGACTTCACGAAGCCGGCGCGCGCAGTGCACGATCACGTGCGCGGCATGACGCCGTGGCCGGGCGCGTCGACGACCTCGCGCGGCAAGCTCCTGAAGGTGCATGCTACACGCGTCACCGACATCCCGGCGGGCGCGGCGGCGCCGGGCACGGTGGTGTTCGCCGACAAGAGCCGCGTGATCGTCGCGTGCGGCGAGCGCGGCGTCGAGCTCACGCGCGTCCAGCTCGAGGGCAAGAAACCGGTGAGCGCCGGCGACTGGTTCCTGGGCCGCGGCGTCGCGGAG
>JAYTBL010000205.1:0-1922 GCA_043736975.1 Polyangiaceae bacterium | reverse complement strand
GTTCGCGGCGCCCGGCTCGTGCCGGCGCACTGCGTCCCGGATCGCCGGCAGGAGGAATGCGCGATCGTCGGACACGGCGTCGGCGGCCAGCCCTGTCGCGGGGAAGCCGCAGCCCTCGACCACGACAGGCCTGCCCGGTGCACGCGCGACCGTGCAGTACGCGCCCTCCACGTGGTGGAACGTCACGAAGAAGTGATCGGCGACGTCGGCGACGCCGGCTCCGGGCGCGACGGCAAAGGCGAAGGCGAAGGCGTGGCCGGTGGAGCGGCGGCCTCGCAGGCGGTCTGGAGCACGGAGAGCGAGAGAAGGAAGAAGAGAAGCGTGAGCGGGCGCGTGCGGCCCCGTTCGCGGCGCAAGTCGAGCATTGCTCTGCAACGTAGCGCGCCCTCGGACCTTGCAATGGGGCGCGGCGCGCCCCGACCACTCCCGTCAGCGAGGAACGCCCTTCTTCTCCAGGATCTTCGAGGTCTCGTTGCCTTCGACCCCGCCGTCGCCGTGGCGGTAGATGTAGTCGAAGATCGACCCCTCCTCGACCGACACGCGTGCGCCAGCTTTCAGCGCCATGTCGCCGATCGGCTCGTTCTGCAGGATCCCGTCGATCCGCGTGCCGGACCAACGCGTGACCTCGATCCACATCCACTCGTTGTCGCCCGTGGCCGTCTTGAACGGTCCCTTCACGAGGAGCTGGTCGAGGTCGGGCGGGCCCTTCGCGAACCTCGGCTTCAGCAGGAGCGCCTTGGCCCGCGCGCGCTTGCTCGCCTCGAGCAGCTCGGCATCGTGCTTCACGCCGACCGTGTCGTCCTTCATGCCCAGGATCTCGCCGATGGTGCGGATCTGCCGCTCCTGCAGCGTCCCGATCGGGCCCGGGAACACGAGATCCATCAGGCGGTTCCGCGCGTCGCCCTCGTGCGGTTCGGCCTTCACGAGGTGCATCACGCCGGCGCCCGAGCCGCCGCGCATGCTGTGCTCCTCGATGTGCTTGCGCTCGGCAACGTTCGCGAGCGTCGCGATGCGCACGTCGAGCTCGCCGACGCGCGGCAGCTCGGGATGCTCGGCGAGCGTCTGGCACGTGAGGTTCACGAGGGCCGACATGCCGTCGGCGTCGCTCTTCGCCACCTGGTTCACCGACACGTCCGGCAGCGCGAACTTGCGCATCCCGAGTGTCACCATGCGGAGCAGCTCGCCGTCCTGGTACGCGTCGATGGTGATGTGCTGCGGGACGCGAGGGGTGTCGCCGGCCCAGTCGTCGAGGCGCGCCGTCCACGCGGCCTGCGAGATGGCCTGGCGCGTGTCGTCGTCGAAGAGGATCCCCGGCGCGGCCGCCTGGAGCGCGAGGCCCGCGCGCAGCGCGACGCGATACGACGCCGCGGCGTTCACGGCGGGGCCCGAGACGACCACCACCGTCACGCCGCTCACGGTCTGGAGCGCGGTCTTCTCGCGCTCCGACAACGTCTTGCCGCGAAAGCGCAGCGTGTCGAGCGTCGGCGGTGCGAAGTCCTTCAGCGGCGGCGTCAGGATCTCCGCGGTGGGCACCTTCGGCGGCGCGTCGAGCGCGGTCGTGGAGACCGCGATGCCCGCCGCGGCGAAGACCTTGCGGAGCTCCGCCAGCCCGGCCGGCGGCGCCGCGGCGAAGTGGTAGACGGCGAACGTGAAGGAGAAGCCTGGCGTGCGGGCATCGCCGCGCGGCACGCCGCCGTCCATCGTCACCTCGCCCGACACGCCGGGAGGAGCCGCCACCGCCGTGGGGACCTGGCGCTCGCGGTCGCAGCGCTTGCACCCGACGAGGAAGAGGAGCGCGAGGACGAGCGTGCGGCGGTTCATGTGGATACTTTCCGAGGCCCGCGGGCGGCCTCATGTCGCCGGCGACGCTCGAGGCTAGTAGTTCCGAGGCGATTCTTGGCTATGAGCCTGGCGCGTCGAGT
>JAYTBL010000204.1:0-23028 GCA_043736975.1 Polyangiaceae bacterium | reverse complement strand
AGACCGCCGCGTGCTTGTACTTTCCTTCGCGCGGATAGAGGTCGAAGAAGAAGCGGCCCAGCACCTTAGCGCTAGCGTCGGTCACCTCCATCGGCTCGACGTCGGCGTGCCACGTCGGCGCGTCGGGCGCGGGGCGGAACTTGATGTTGAACATCTTCGCGGTGATGGTGAGGAGCCCCTCCTTCACCTTGCGGACCTCGAAGTACTGGCTGACCTCCTTGGAATCGAGGCCGTACTTCGACTTCCGCAGCTGGTCCTCGAGGTAGAGGCGGTCCGAGGGCGGGATCGGGTCGGTCGCCTTGCCCCCCAGCTTCACGTGCAGCGCGCGGAACTCCGCCATCTCGGCGTCGCCCTTCTTCGCGACGTGCTTGCGCAGTCCGTCGAGGAAGGTGGCGACGGTCTTCGCGTCCTTGGCCATGCGCGGCTCGATCACGTAGTCGGCCCAGGTCGGGTAGCCGAGGAGCTTCGCCTTCTCCGAGCGCAGGGCGAGGATCTTGTCGAGGACCGCGATGTTCTTGTCGGCGGCGCGGTTGTCGAACTGCTTGAAGAGATCGAGCGCGACCTGCCGGTCCTTGGCGTACGTGATGACCGGGAAGTAGTCGGGGTAGTCGGTGGAGACCTTGATCTTGCCGTCGGGCTGCGGCTTGTGCGAGGCGAGCCACTCCTTGGGGAGGCCCTCGAGCTGCGCCGGCGTCGCGTCGACCGAGAGGTGCGAGGCGGCGAGGTTGGTGTCGAAGTCCTGACCGAGCTTGGTCAGCTCCTCGTTGATCTCGCGCGTGCGGGCCTGGCCCTTCGCGTCGAGCTCGAGGCCGTTGCGGCGAAAGTCGCGGAGCGTGTTCGCGAGGAGCCGCGCGCGCGAGCCGGTGAGCGGCTCCTTCTTGGCGGCGTAGCGCTTCACGACGCGCGCGATCGCTGCGTCGAGCCAGATGCCGGTCTCGAGCTTGTCGATCTTCGGGTCGCAGCCCTTGGCCTGCTCGCGGACGCTCTCGTCAGGATGGGCGACCGCCATCAGGCCGGGAAAATCGCTGGCGTTGCGGATGGCGATCTTCGCGCGGTCGAGGCCGCCGAGGGTCGCGTCCCAGGTGAGCGCGCTGTCAGGCTGCTTGTCGAGGGCGCGCACCTCGTCGAGGGTCAGGTTCGCGCGCGCGATGCTGTCGTCGCACAGGCGCACCACGCCGGCGCGGGCCTTCGCGACGTCGTCGGCGGTGCCCGGTCCGGCGGTGGTCCGTCCGAGCGCGACGACGACGGGATCGATGTCGAGCGCGGCGGGCACGGCGGGCGGCGCCTTCGCGGCGTCGACGGGCGGGGTGCGCGCGGGCGGCGTCGCGCGGGTCGGCGGCGGCAGCGCCGGCGGCGTGGCCTCGGGCCCACAGGCCGCCGCGAGCAGGACGAGAGCGACGAGCGAAGATCTGCGGAGCGAGGGCGCCATCATGAGGTAGGGCAGGATGCGTCAGTCCGGCCCGCTTGCCAACAGTGACGGAGGGGTGGGCCGCCTCGGAGCGGAGCTCAGACAGCCAGGAGCGCGCCTTGCGCGGGCTCGCCCGTTGCCGTCGCGATGGCGCGGGCATACGCCGCGATCTGGCGGACGTACTCGTCCTTGCGGCCGCCGATCTCGAGGTCGGTCTTGAAGTCGACGACCATCCACCCGATGCCCTTCTCGAGGAAGGCGAGGTCGACCACGCCCTCGACGATCGCGCCGTCTTCGGCGCGGATCATCAGCGCGGTCTCGCGCTCGACGCGCTCGGCCGCGCGCGCCCTGACCAGCAGCGGATGGGCGAGCGTCGCCGCGACGACGTCGCGCGCCGCCGCGGTCTCCTCGTCGGAGGCGCCGAGGATGCGGCCCTGGATGCGCGCCGCGTCGGCGATGGTCGTGCCGTCCCCGTCGAGCGGCACGGCCGCGAGCATGGCGTGCACGAGGATGCCAAATCGTTTCCCGTGGGGTCGCGCCTCGCGCTTCCCCTGGGCGGTCTCCATCACGACGCCGCCACTCGTGCTCGTGCCGGCCTTCTCCTCGGTCACCGTGCGCACCACCAGCGAGGGCACTGCGGCATGCGCGATCGCCTGATCGTGCTCGCGCTTCCACGTCGCGTGCTGCTCGATTCCTCCCTTGGCGACGATGCCCTTGTCGTCGACTGCGAGGATCTTCTGCTGCCGCTGCCCTGCGTCGTCCTCCTTGTCGAGGCCGAGCGCGCTCGGATCCCAGAACACGATCGAGTGCGTGCCCACCAGCGGGCGATGCAGCCCCGGCCGCACCGACGAGCCCGTCGTGCGCGAGGCCTGGTCACCGCGCTCGAGGACGGTGTCCTCGCCAAACATCGGGCAGCCGGGCGCGGCCTTCGATCCGCGCCGATCACCCGGGTACACGACGGGATCGAGCGCATCGAGCCAGCCCTCGCTGGCGGCCTTCCCGCCCGGCGACGCCTGCTTGTCGTCGCGCTCGTCGCCCACGACGGGAATCACGAGCAGCTCACGCGCTCGCGTGGTCGCCACGTAGAGGAGGCGCAGCGCCTCCTCGCGGTCCTGGTCGAGGATCTCCTCGCGGCGATCGAGCAGCTCCTTCGGGCTCGCGCCGCAGAGCGGCACCGCCCACAGCTTGCGCTTCGGGTCGACGTAGCGCGAGGGCTCGCGGAACGTGGCGTTCGCGGTGGGGTCCACCAGGATCACGACCGGGAACTCGAGTCCCTTTGCCTTGTGCACGGTCATGATGCGCACCCCGTCGGTGCCCTCCTCCACGACCGGCGCCTCGTTCACGCCGCCGCGCTCGGCGTCCTCCTCAAGGCGCCCCACGAAGGCGCGGAACGACGTCACCGAGCCCTGCTCGAAGCGCCGCGCCATGTCGAGCACGCGCAGGATGTTCCCGAGCGCCTGCTCGCCGGCGGGCCAGATGGCGACGCCGGCGTGCGCGCGCGTGGCCTCGAGGAACTGCGCGATGGTGTCGGCGATGCTCCGGCGGTTTCGACCGACGTGGAGGCGCGCCAGGATGTCGAGCGCGTCACCGACGGGCTTCGTCAGCTCGGTGAGCTTCGCCTCGTCGCGCTTGCGCAGCGGATGCAGGTGCTTCTGCGTGTGGCGGAACGCGATGAGCGCGTCGTCCGAAAGGGCGAAGAACGGACCGCGCAGCGCGGCGTAGACGCTCATGCCGTCGTCCGGCCACTCGATCGCGCCGAGCGCGCTGCGTAGCGCGATGACCTCCTCGCGGTCGTGGAAGCTCTTGCCGCCCACCAGCACGTGGGGGATGCGGCGCACCTCGAGCGCGCGGACGTACGGCCGCGTCACATCGTTGCCGAAGCTCTGAAGGCGCTTGAACAGCAAGCACACGTGCCGCGCGCCGACGCGTACTGGCTCGCTCGCCCCGCGCTCGGTGATGGTCCAGCCGCTCTCGTTGACGAGCCAGTCGACGAACGCGCCCACCGCATCGGGAAGGGACTCCTCGATCTTCCAGCTCGTGACGCGCCCGTAGTCGGAGTACGGCCGCGGCACCGGCAGCGCGATGAGGGTGGGGCGGCCTGCTGGGTCGGGCCGGCTCGGCGCCAGCGGCACGTACGCCGCCTGCGATCGCCGCTCGTTCGGCTGCATGCGCGCCTCGAACGCAGCGTTGACGAAGCGCTGGATCGACGGCGCGCTGCGGAAGCTGGTCCGGAGGAGAACCAGGCTCGCGCCCTCGCCCACGAGGCGCGCCTTGATGGTCTCGTAGAGCGAGACCTCGGCGCGGCGGAAGCGATAGATCGATTGCTTGGGGTCTCCGACCAGGAAGAGCTTCCCCGGCACCACCTTCACGAGGTCGGGGTTGCTCTCGTGCGGATCGTCCGCCGCGAGGAGGAGCAGCATGTCGGCCTGGAGCGGGTCGGTGTCCTGGAACTCGTCGACGAGGAGATGCGTGAACCGCCTCTGCAGCCCCGCGCGCACGCCCTGGTCGGCCTGGAGCAGATCCCGCGTGAGGACGAGCAGGTCGAGGAAGTCGAGCTTGCCGGCGCGCGACTTCAGCTCGTCGTAGGTCGCGACCACGCCCTTGTGCGCCGAGTCGAGGCCCCACAGCTCACGGAAGAGGAGCGCAGAGAGATCGGCGTCCGCGGCGTCGAGCGCGGCATCGAGCGCGGCCTTCGCCGCCAAGCGCTCGTCGCGCACCTGCTGCATCGAGAGCCCGTCGGCTTTGTTGAACCACTGCGTACGGCCCCCCGTGTAGCCCCACCCCTTGTAGCGAACGAGCTGGCGGAGCTGCGCCTCGACCGCGTCGTGATCGCGGGCGCCGCCGGTCATCTCCTCGCGGCGGTCGATCTCGAACACCACGCGCGAGATCTCGAGCAGGCTCTTGGTGAGCCAGTTGTCCTGGTAGCCCTTGGGCCCGTAGGGGACGAGCGCGCGCAGCCGATCGAGCACGCCATCGAGCGCGGCCCGGCGATCGAAGTCGGGTCGCTCGTACGGCTCTGGGAAGTCGCGCTGCTCGATCAGGTTGCGCCCCGCCTTGCGCAGCGCCGAGCGCGGACCGTCCTGATCGCGCTCGCGGGTCGCGCGCCGCAGGACGCGGGCAACGCCTTCGCCCGGCGCCTGCAGCGTCTCCTGGAACCAGCGGGTGAAGGCCTCGTCGTAGAGGCGCTCCGACTCGTCCTCCGACGCCACGTCGAAGAGCGGGTCGACCTTCGCCTCCACCGGGCGCTCCCGCAGCATGTCCGCGCAGAACGCGTGAATGGTCCCGATGTGCGCGGCCTCGAGCTGGCGCAGCGCCTCGTTCAGGCGCTCCTGCTCGGTGGGGTCGGCGGCGCGGCGCCGGGCCTTCTCGATCTCGGTGCGCAGGCGTAGCTTCATCTCGCCCGCGGCCTTCTCGGTGAAGGTGACGGCCACGAGCGTCCGCAGCGTGGCCTTGCCCGAGCGGAGCAGGGAGAGAATGCGATCCACGAGCGCCGTGGTCTTCCCGGTCCCGGCTGCGGCCTCGACCACCAGCGTGGTGTCGAGATCGTGGGCGATGCGCGTTCGCGCCTCCTGATCGACGAGCGGCTCGCTCATTTTGCCCTCCTCAGCTCGATGAGGCCCTTCAGGCGGTCCCCGGGTTTGCGGCGCGTCCGGATCTCCTCGTACGGCCCGCAGACGCTCTGGAAATCGCAGTAGCGGCACGCGTCCTTCGCGGGCGCGGCGGGCAGGAAGCCGGCGGCGAGCGAGTCGCCGATGGTCTTCGCGACGAGCCGCGCCGCGTTCCGCGCGTCCTCGGTGAGCGGGATGTCGACCTTGGTGAAGTCGCCGGCCGCGGTGCAGTAGTAGAGGCGGCCCTCCTTCACCTCGGCGGCCGGGAAGAGCTTCTCGATGGTGAGCGCGTAGAGGACCGGCTGCAGGACCTCACCCTTCTTGATGACGTCACCGCGCTGCGCCCGGACCTTGCCGGTCTTGTGGTCGGTGGCGCGGAGGCGTCCGGCGTCATCCTTCTCGACGAGATCGATCGAGCCGCGCAGCTGGATCCCCGCGTCGAGCACGACCGGCTCGTCCTTGCTGCGCGCGTCCTGCTCGCGTCGGTCCTTCAGGCCGAAGGAGAGCTCGAAGTAGGCGGGGGTCCAGTCGGGCTCGTCCGCCATGCGGCGGAGCCACTCGCGGAGGTCGGCGGCGATGTTCTCCATCGCGTCCTTCCAGACGCGCTCGATGGCGGGCTTCAGGCGATCGTGCTCGGCGGCGGCGACCTCCTCGAGCATTGCGTCGAGCTTGGCGCGCGCCGCCTCGAGGCGGCTCTTCGTCACCGGCAGCAGGTTCGAGTCGCGCAGCTCGGTGAGGACGCGGAACTGCACCTCGTGCACGAGCGAGCCGCGGGTGAGCGGATCGAGGTCCTCGATCGCGACGAGGTCCTCACGCTTCGACAGCCGGAGCACCGCCGAGAGGAAGAAGCGGTACGGGCACGCGGCGAAGTTCTGCAGGGCGGTGGGCGAGAACGACCGCTTGTCGAGCGTGTGCTCGCGGATCGCGGCCAGCGCCTCGGCCGGTGGATCGACGAGCCCATCTGCCGCCTTCCACGACTTGAGCCAGCGGCGCCCGCGGAAGCGCAGCGCCCGCGCGAGGTGGGCGTTCGAGGAGAGCAGGTAGTGGGCCTCGCCCACGCACTCGTCCTCCTTGCGCTCCAGCACCGATTCGAGGAGCGCCAGGTCGTACTCCGCCTCGTCGATCGCGTCCCTGCGGTCCTTCGGCGCGGGCCAGCCGATGCGGGCATCGACCTTCTTCGCGGCGCTCTCCGCGAGGTAGTGGAAGTCCCGGAGCTCGCCCTCGGCGACGCGCAGGACCTCGAGCCCGTAGAACGAAGGCGTGCGCGGGCGGGCCTGCTCGACGTCGACGCGTGGGTAGGACAGGACGACCCGGCGCGTGGCCGCGCCCACCGCGAGGCGCAGCGCGAGGCGCTCCTCGGCGGTGCGGTCGTCGTTGGTGGGTAGATCGGCGGCGAGAAGGCGGCGCGCGTCGTCGAGCAGGAGCGGGTCTTCCACCACCTTCTGCGGAAAGATCTTCTCCGCGAGGCCGGGCACGAACACCACCTCGAAGGCGAGGCCGCGCGCCTCGTCGATGGTTGCAATATACACCTTTCCGTAGCGCCGACCCGACGGCCGCAGCACGAGCTGCGAGAGGCGCCGCTCGAGCACCAGGCGGACCTCGGTGACGTCGACCGGGCCGACGCGCGCCATCGGGCGCAGCTCGGCGAGCACCGCAAGGACGCGATCGGGATGGCGAATCGCGCGCGTCGCGAGCTTGCCGAGGCAGTCGAGCCACTCGCCCCACGGCGCGCCCGGGGGGAGGGCCGCCAGCTCGTCGACGATGGGCAGCGCGAACCGCCGCAGCGCCTCGAGCGCGGCCAGGTCGCGGCGCGCGTGATCGGCCAGCCCGTCCTCCGCCTTCTTCACGTACTCGGTGAGGTCGTCGGTCAGCTTGGCGTGGAGCCCGTCGATCCGGCGCTCCCAGCGATCGCGGCCGCCGATGACTGCGGCATCGACGAGGAGCTTCTCCCAGTGCCGAGGCGTGCGTAGCGTGCCGTACGCCGCAGCCCGATCCTCCTCCACCGGCGCGACGGGCCTCTCCTGGTCCTCTTCCTCGGCCTGCCGTCCGCGATCGTCGAGCGCGGACGCCACCTCGCCGAGGAGCGCGCCGAGCGCCTCTTCGTCCGGGGCGGCGACGCGATCGGCCGCGGGCGGCGCGGCGGGGGGCGCCCCATCGGGAGCCTCGTCGGGCACCTCGCCGAGCGAGAGGTACTCCGCGAAGCGACGGGCCGAGAGCCCCTCGGCAGCGCAGGCGAGGAGCGCGAGCATCGCGCGCCCGGCAGCGTCGGGCTTGCGGGTCCCGCGCGCGAAGTACGCGGGGACGTTCGCGCGCCGCAGCGCCTCCTCGAGATGCGTTGCGTACTGTGGTGCGCGCAGGAGCACCGCGATGCGATCGAGGCGCGTGCCCTTCGCCGCCTCGGCGAGCACCAGACGGGCGATCTCCACGCTCTCCCGGCTCTCGCCGGGCGCCGAGAGCATCTCGACCTCGAGGCCGCTCGCGATGGAGAGCGGCGTCGTCTCCTGCGCGAGCCCGAAGAGGCCGCCGTGGAGCCGGGCGAGCGCGGACGTCGTCGCCGCTCCCACGGGGGCGCGGTGCTCGACGGTCGGCTTCGCCAGCGCCGCCTCGAAGAGCGCGAGCGCGCGCTCGTCTCCTGCGGGGAGGATGGCGAAGGTCGCCGGCGCGCGGGCCGCGAGCGCCGCCACGAAGTCGCGCTCGGCGCGGCTACGGAGCGCGACATCGACGAAGAGGAAGGCGCCTAGGTACGCCGGATCGAGCCGCGCGGCGAGCTCGGTGGCGATCGCGAACGTGCGCGCGCGATCGGCGAGCCCGGCCGCGGTCAGCTCGGCCTCGAACGCCTTCACGAGGTGCGCGAGATCCGGATCGGCGAGCGCGGGATCACCGGCAAGGCGCAGCTCGCCCACGGTGCGCGCGAGCGCGCGCGGCAGGCCAGGCAGGTGGCCGATGGGCGCGAACCTTCCCAGCTGGGTCCCCGCGCCACCGCCGCGATGCTGATCGTGGACGACGCGCGCGCAGACCGCCTCGAGCGCGAGACCCCCCACCGGGACCAGCCCGCGGCGCGCCAGCTCGCTGCGCGCGATGCTCACTGCGAGGACCCCGAGAGTCGAGCGCTGCCAGCCGAACGACGCCTGGTCGTTGCTGACGGCGAGCGCGCGGCGCGCGACCTCCGCGGCGGCCTCGATCCCGGCGCCGACGATCGTGACGTGCGGCTCCGTGCGCTCGGCGAGCCAGGTGGCGGCGCTCGCGAGGCGTGACTCGGCGCACGGACTGACGAGGATGGCGCCGCTCATCACCCGGTCCCATACACGGCCGGGCGAGCGTTCGCCATGCACCGCCCGCACGGCCCCTGTGGAGCGGGTGTGGACAATCCTGGGGAGAGAGCGTGCGTTTGCGGAGCGTCCCATCGCAGTCCATCCGTACGCACGGGGCGGCGCCTATTCGCGCTGGTAATTAGCCACTGGCAACCTGGCTGGAAACATCTCAGAACAAGTGGTAACCGCTAGCGCCCGGTCTGCGTTCCCGCCAATAAATGCCGACCATTCGCGATGGCACCGCGCGTGCTCGAGTCCTGGCCGGAGGTCGCAAAGATGGTAACTTCGCGTATGGTCGGGCTCGTGGGATTGGTGCTCCTCGGGGCGTGCAGCGGCAAAGAACAGGCGCCGCGATCGGACCCGGCCCCTGCGCCGAGCCCTCCCGTCGCGTCCGCTCCTCCTCTCCTCCCGCCCGACACCGTCGATCCCCGCGGGAGCGGTCCGCAGTACCCGGGCACCGGCTTCCGGGTCCACGAGTGGGGCACCAACACGATCGTCGTCGGGTCCGACGGATCGATGCAGCGCGGTCTCCAGCACGAGGAGGAGGACCTGCCGTCGTTCGTCTACGACCGCCGTCGCGAGGATCTCCAGGCGGAGTTCGACGTGAAGATGGAGACCCCGGTCACCTACTTCTATTCCGACCGCCCGCTCACCGTGAACGTCGGCGTGAATTTCCCGAAGGGGATCTTCTCGCAGTGGTACCCCGCCGTGCAGAGCTTCCAGCCGGCCACGTACATGGGGCGCGGCGATCCCATCCTCGACACTGCGTATCCCTTCTCCTCCCCGACCTGCCGCGAGCAGCTCTCGCGCGTCGCGAACGGCAACCTCGCGTGGGGCTCGGTCGACATCCTGCCGCGCGGCGGCAGCGCACCGAACCTCACCGAGGCCTCGCTCGATCGCTACACGTGGTCGCACGCGCGCGCGGTCGATGCCAACGCCGTGCGCGTGCACACGAGCCAGGGCACGCAGGACGAGCGCTTCCTGTTCTACCGCGGCCTCGGCAACTTCCCCCTCGATGTCACCATCGCGGCGCAGCAGGGCGCGGCCGGGCGCGACGGCGGCCTCCTCATCACCAACCGTGACCCCGCGCGCCCGGTCGGCGCCGTGTTCGCGCTGCGCGTCGAGAAGGACAAGGCGGCGTTCGTGGTGCAGCCGGCCGGCGTCGCGCCGCGCGGCGCGCTCCTCCAGACGGCGCCGGTGGCAAACCGTCCGCTCGACGCCTATGCCAACGATCTCGCGAAGGCGATGGTGGCCGAGCTCGACAAGGCGGGGCTCTACCACGATGAGTCCGTGGCCATGGTGAAGACCTGGGCGCGCCAGTGGTTCCGCACGCCCGGCGTGCGCGTACTCTATCTCGCGCCCCAAGCGTGGACCGACGCGCAGATCCCGCTCACCATCGCGCCCAAGCCGGCGGAGCTGGTGCGCGTGATGGTGATCCGCGTCGAGGCCATCACGCCGGCCCTCGAGGAGGCCGACCTGGCCGCAGTGCAGCAGCTCGGCGGCGCTGCCACCCAGACCGCCGGCGGCGCGCACTTCACGAACCTTGGTCGCTTCGCCGAGCCTCGGCTCCGTCGTGCGCTCGCCCTCACCACGGCCGCACCGCCCGCGGCGCACGAGCTCCTCGGCACGCTCGCGGGCGCCGACGTGAGCGGCCGGGCCGGCGAATAGCGATGCCGGCGATCGACCACGCACGCTACACCTCGGGGGAGGTCCTCGGTGAGGGCGCCCAGGGGGTGGTCCTGCGCGTGATCGATCGCGAGCAGCCCGAGCGGCGGCTCGTCGCCAAGGTCCCGCGCGCGCCGGCGAGCGCCGCGAGCGCTTCGCTCGCCGGCGAGTTCGCGCTGCTCGCGCGGCTGCGCGTACCCGGCCTCGCGCGCGTTCACGACCTGGCGTGCGATCGCCAGGGCGTGCCGTTCCTGGTCGAGGACTTCGTGGAAGGCGCGGAGCCAGGCGCGTGGGTCGCGGGGAGCTCGCCGCGCCTGGTCGCGCTCGCCGCCGCGCTCGCCGAGACGCTCGCCGCGCTCCACGAGTCCGGCTTCGTCCACGGCGACGTGAAGCCGGCGAACGTGCGCGTCCCGGAGCGCGGCCGCGCCGTCCTCCTCGATCTCGGCGGAGCCGTGCTCCTGCGCTCGCGCACCACCGTGCTCACCGCGGCGTTCGCGGCGCCGGAGCTCCTCGCGGGCGCGGCGCCGTCGGTGGCGTCCGATCTGCACGCGCTCGGGGCCACCCTCTGGGCGGTGGCCACCGGCGCGCCGCCGCCCCCGCCGCTGTCACGCCCAGCGCTGCGGGACCTCGCGCCCTGGATCACGCCGAGCGTCGCCGCGGTCATCGAGCGGCTGATCGCGCAGCACCCGGCCGATCGGCCGCGCGCGGCGATCGACGTGCTCGGTCTGCTCGGCCGCTCCTCGGCGCGGGCTGCGTGGGAAACCGGGACCCGCGGCGTACATGTCCGCGAGCGCGACGTCACCGAGCTGCTCGCCCTGCGACCCGCGGCGGCCGCGCACCGCGTGATCCACGTCACCGGCCCCAGTGGCGCCGGCAAGAGCCACCTCGTGCGCGAGGTGGCGACGCGCGCGCTGCTCGCCGGCCGACCGTCCCGCTCGCTCCGCTTCCCCGCCGAGGACCCGGCCGCCGTCTCGCGCCTGGTCGCCTTCCTGCGCGGCGACGAACGCGCGGCGCCGCTCGCCGACCACTCCGGCGCGGCGCCCTTGCTGGTGCTCGACGACCTGCACGCGGCGCCGACCGAGGTGGTCGAGGCGCTCGATGCATTTCGGTGTATGATGCATGGATCTGCGCGGCCGCTGGTCGTGCTGGTGACCGCCCGCGCCGCGCCCGGCGGCGCCGAGGCGCGCGCCATCGAGGGCCTCGACCCCGCGGCCTTCGCCGAGCTCTGCCGCGAGCTCGGCGCGCCCGCGGCGGCGCGCGAGGCGCTCCAGCGCGAGACCGGCGGCCTGCCGGGGTGGGCGGCGGCGGCGCTGGGGCGTGTGCCGCTTGCGCGCGACGCCGCTCTCGCGCGGCTCCGCGATCTCGACGCCGAGGCGCGCGCTGCGCTCGCGGTCGTCGCCACGTTGGGCGGCTCGGTGCCTGCCGATCTGCAGCCGGCTTCGCGCTATGCGGGCGCGTTCGTCGCGGGCCTCCTGACGCGCGATCGTGATGTCGTGCGTCTGGCATCGCCCCAGCTCGCGCGCGATCTCGCGGAGGCGCTCACCAGCTTCGCGGTCAGCGATCACGCGGCCGATCTGGCGCTCGCTAGCCCGACCCTCGGCAGCGCAGCGCTGCTGGCGGCGGCGTCGGCGTCTTCGCCGGCGGCGCGGCGCACCGAGCTGCTGGTTCGCGCCTCCGAGCGGGCGCGGGAGGAGGGGGCCCGTGCCGTGGAGATCGAGGCGCTGCTGGGCCTCGCCGCGTCTCCTGCCGAGCGCGGCGCGGCGCGCCTCGCGCGGCTCGAGCGCCTCACGCGGGATGCCGGCACGTCCCGCTCACATCCGCAGGTGCTCACCTGGCTCGAGGAGGCCGCCGTCCACGACGCGGCGATCGCCCCCCTCGCCGCTCGCCGCCGCGCCGAGGAGCGCGCGCGCGCCGGCGCGCACGAGGCCGCGCGCGCCCATGCCGATCTCGCGATCACACGGGCTCGCGACGCGGCGGATCCGCCCGAGGAGGGCTATGGGCTTGCCACGAGAGGCGCGATCCTGCTCTTCGCGGCCGACTGGTCCGGCGCCGACGAGGCCTTTGCCGCGGCGCGGGTGCGACTCGCCGAGGCACGCCACGAGCAGCTCGATCGCGAGGAGGTCGCGCGGCTCGAGCACAACGCGGGCGTGGTGGCGCTCTATCGCGGTCGGGTCGACGCGGCCATCGAGGCGTTCGAGCGCTCCGTGATCATCAAGCGCGCGCTCGGCGATCGCGCAGGCATCCGCGCGTGCCTCCTCAACCTCGGCCTGGCGCTCGCCAGGCGCGACCGGCACGACGACGCGGAGCGCGCGCTCGTCGAGGCCACCGCGCTCGCCGATTCGCTGGGCCAGGCAGCGGGCCGCGCGTGGTGCCTCGCGGCACGCGCTGATCTCGCGGTGCGACGGCGCCGCCCGCGCGAGGCCGAGCAGCTCGTCGCCCAGGCGAACGCCATCGGTGACGCCGTTCCCGCCGCAGTCCGCGCGGATCTCGTCCTCCTCGCGGTGGAGATCGCGTTGCTCGAAGGCGATGGCCGCGCTGCCCTCGCGATGCTCGGCCGCCTCACGGCGGCGGTGCGCGCGGACGATGCGCTGGTCGACGCGCGTGCGGAGATGCTCACCTCGCGCGCGCACCTGGCGACCCTCCCGGCCGACCGCCGCGCCGCCGCCCGCGCCGCGATCCGCGCGATCCGGCGCGCGCGCCGCGCCGCGCTCGCCGATCAAGAGCGCGACGGCCTTCAGGCGCTGCGGATCGCGCGACGAAGCATGGAGAGCGAGAGGATGAGCCTTCCGATGATGCCAGCACCCGAGGTGAGCGATGACCCCGCGTGGGAGGTGCTCGCGCTGCTCGGCGGGGACGTCGAGGGCGACGCCGTCATCGCCAGGCTCGCCGCGCTGGTGCTCGCGGAGGCGCGCGGCGAGCGCGCGATCGTCGCGGCGCTCGACGGCGCGGGGCACGTGCTGCGCGCGTGGGGCGTCGATCTCGACGGGCTGCCGATCGCGCAGGCCGAGGCGCGGCTCGACGCCGAGAGCCTCGCCGCCGCGCGGCGGCGCGGGGCGGTCGTGTACCAGCCCGACGTGGTCTCGCGCGCGGGGCACGGCGCGCGGCTGGTGGTGGCGGGGGAGCGCGCGGCGGTGGTGGTCGAGCATCGCTTCGTGCGCGGCGCGTTCGATCACGTGAGCGAGCGGGCGGCTGGGCGCTGGGGCGTGCTCGCGGCGATCGCGGTCCGGGTCGCGGGCGCCGGCGAGCGCGCGAGCACCAGCACGAGCGATGCCGTGCGCTCGAGCCGCAGCGAGGGCGCGCGCGAGGCCCGCGGCGCGCCCTCGTCGCTCTACTCCACCGCCATGCCGCGGCGCGATGCAATGCGGGAGTTTCCCGAGCTGCTGGGGCGGAGCGCGGCGCTGCGGCGCGCGCTGGCGCAGCTCGATGCGGCGGTCGACACCGAGCTGCCGGTCGTCATCCAGGGGGAGACCGGGACCGGCAAGGAGCTCTTCGCGCGCGCGCTTCACGACCATGGCACCCGCAGCACGCGGCCCTTCGTCGCCGTGAACTGCGCGGCGATCGCCGATGCCCTCTTCGAGGCGGAGCTCTTCGGGCATGCGCGCGGCGCGTTCACCGGCGCCGATCGCGCGCGGCCCGGGCTCCTCGCGCGCGCCGAGGGCGGCACGCTCCTCCTCGACGAGATCGGCGAGCTGCCGATCGCGCGCCAGGCGACGCTCCTCCGCGCGCTCGAGAGCCATCGCTACCGTGCTGTCGGCAGCGACGACGAGCGCCCGTTCGACGTCCGCATCGTCGCCGCCACGAACTGCGATCTCGACGCCGCGGTGGAGGAGGGCACGTTCCGGCGTGATCTCCTGTACCGCCTGCGCGTCCTCGAGATCGCGGTGCCGCCGCTGCGTGATCGCACGGGCGACGTCGAGCTCCTGCTCCGCCATTTCCTCGCCAAGGCGGGCTCGCGCGCGGTGGTCTCGCCGGCCGCGGTCGCCATGCTCTCCGCGCATCCGTTCCCCGGCAACGTGCGCGAGCTCCTGCACGTCGCGCAGCGCCTCGCGGCAGCCGGCGTGGCGAAGGTCGACGTCGCCCACCTTCCGCGCGCGGTGCGCCTCGCCTCGTTGCCGTCGCCGCCGAAGGCGCCGCGTGCGCCCGAGGCCCGCGCGACGCCGGACGACGCGCGCGCCGAGGTGGACGCGGCGCTGGGGCGGACCGGCGGAAACATCAGCCAGGCCGCGGTCCTGCTCGGGCTTTCCCGCCACGGCCTGAAGAAGAGGATGCTCAGGCTCGGACTTCGTGCCAGGGCAGGGGAAGAAGCATGAGGCCGGTCGTCTCCATGGTCGCGGTCGGGCTCCTCGCGGCCTGCGGAAGCGCGGTGTCGGTCGAACCCGCGCCGCCGCCGTCGACCACCACGCCGCCCACGCCGCCCGCCTCGCCACCGCGCTGCGACGCGAGCGCGGCCGCTGAGCTCGAGGTCTCCGGCGCCGATCGCGACGGCTTCCCGCCCTATGCGGTCGCGGCGTGCACGCTCGTGTACGTCGACGGTGCGGGCGCGCTGCGGCTCCGCGATCTGACGAGCGGCACAGAGACGACGCTCGCGGTCGCTGGCGAGCACGCCCGCCGGCCCGCCGTCTCGGACGGCGTTATCGCCTGGGAGGCCGACGAGGGCCGTCACGCGGTCGTACGCGTACGCGTACGCGTACACGGACGCCGTGACCCGCACCGTGACGGGGGCGTTCGCGGCGGCCGGCGAGCCGCGCGCGGCCGGTACCAGCGTCGTGTTCACGGCGTGGACCGGCCCGGACGCCGCCGGGGACACCGACATCTGGCTCTTCGACGCCACGACCGGCGAGACACGCCTCGCCCTGGGCGGCCCCGGTCAACAGCGCTTCGCCGACGTCTCGAGCCGCTACGTCGTCGCCAGCGACTTCGGTGAGGATCCCGACGGCCGCTTCGACGGCAACGAGACCGACGTCGCCGATCTCGTCGTCCTCGATCGCGCGTCGGGGATCATCTCCGCGCGCCGCCTCCCCGGCAAGCAATCGTTCCCGATCCTCGGCGAGGACGACACGGTCGCCTACCTCGAGTGGGCGAACATCCACCCCGAGCCGAAGCTCCAGGCCTACGCCGTGAAGAGCGACCCGCTTCAGGGCGCGCCGGCCGCGGACCGCACGATCGCGGCCGTGCGGTCGCTCAGCACCACGTATACCCGCCCCGTGCTCGCCGGCGCGACCCTGGAGTGGGTCGCGAACCCGGACGGAGTCACGCGCCTCTACCGCGCGCCGCGCGCCGGATCCGCCGCGCCGGCGGTGGTGCGCGGCCTCGAAGGGCTCCGGCTCTACGCCCCGGCCTCCGCGGGCGGCTTCACGGTCCTCGCCGTGGCCCCGCAGATCGCCACCGCGGCGCTCCCCCGTCTCCGCGCCGTGGCCCGCTGATCGGCGTGAGTTCATCCGCAGCCCGGCGGCGCGTGGCGCGAACCCGGCGGATCGGCTCAAATTTGTCGCGCTCGATGCCGCTCGAAACCAGCGCCACTTGTCACTATAATTGACGGCCCATGGCCAAGAAGTCACGCGTCGCAATCCTTCGCACCAAGCCGGAAACCGTTCGCGAGGACTACCACCGCCTCCTGAACCTCGCGGACTACCAAGAGTACGTCGACAAGACGGCCGACACCGGCCTGAAGATGAACATCTCGTGGCACTTCTTCTACCCGGGGTCGTCGACCGTCCCCTGGCAGATCGACGGCGTGCTCAACGCGATGCTGAAGGACGGCTACCAGAAGGATCTCATCCACGCATGCCACAACCGCACCGTCGTCATCGACGCGCACCTCGGCGAGCGTGAGAACAAGCAGATCGACGTCGTTCAGAAGTACGGCATCCGCAACGTCCACCTCTACGAGGGCGAGGACTGGATCGACATCGGGGACGCGGTCGGCGACCTCCGGAAGAAGTTCCTCTGCCTCAACGAGGTCTACCCCAAGGGCTTCTCGATCCCGAAGCGCTTCATCGGCGAGAACATCATCCACCTCCCGACGATCAAGACGCACATCTTCACCACCACCACCGGGGCGATGAAGAACGCGTTCGGCGGGCTCCTCAACGAGCATCGCCACTGGACGCACCCGGTCATCCACGAGACCCTCGTAGACCTCCTCATGATCCAGAAGAAGATCCACAAGGGCGTCTTCGCGGTCATGGACGGGACGTTCGCGGGTGACGGTCCCGGACCGCGTTGCATGATCCCGTACGCGAAGAACGTCATCATGGCGTCTGACGACCAGGTCGCGATCGACGCGGTCGCGGCGAAGCTGATGGGCATGGACCCGATGGCAGACTGCAAGTTCATCCGACTCGCCCACGAGCAGGGCCTCGGCTGCGGCGACACGCGTGACATCGAGATCGTGGGCGACGTCGATGCGGCCAAGGAGAACTGGCACTTCGACGGGCCGTTCAAGGAGATGACCTTCGCCTCCAAGAATCAGCATCGCATCTACTGGGGTCCGCTGAAGAAGCCCCTCGAGTGGTCGCTCAAGACCTGGCTCGCGCCTTGGTCGTACGTGGCGAGCGTCGCCTACCACGACATGTTCTGGTACCCGCGCTTCGCCAAGGAGAAGATGGCGCCCGTGCTCGAGAGCCCGTGGGGCAAGCTCTTCGCGAACTGGGGCAAGATCCCCGAGACCGCGCAGGGCTTCCCGGACGTCGGCGAGTCGAACCCGGAGCTCATCACGCTCGGCGCCAAGCATTTCGCGGAGGGCATGCGCCTCATCGGCATGGCGGTCGCGGAGTCGCCGGAGATGAACGCGCGCAAGCGCCGCAAGCAGGCCGCCGCCACCAACTCGACGTACTACTGAGCGAGCTAGCTCATCGGGCCGGCGGGTCGTCGCTGGGGCGCGGCCCGCGCGGCAAGAACTCGGTGCGGCCCGTTCGCGGCAGGACCTCGGAGGCTCGAGGCATGCCGTAGCGCGCGTGGAACTCGCTCACGCAGGCCTCGGGAAGCAGGTCGGCGTAGAGCTGGATTCCCGCGAAGTCGTTGCCGCGATAGAGCCGGTCGAAGCGCTCCCACTGCTCGTCCGAGAAGCAGCGAAGCTCCTTCTTCGGATGCTCGCGCTTCGGGTCGTCCGGCATGAACATCGTCTCCCAGCCGTCGTCGAGCCAGGTCTTGAACTGCCCGGGGGCAGCGCGGCTCAAGTAGATGCTGACCGTGGCCTTGTTGTGGAAGCGCCGGTACGAATAGGCGGTGGAGAGCTGATCGTAGTACGGGCACAGCTCGTGGGTGATCACGCCGTTGGCGCTCGCGATGCAGAAGGGCCACTCGAGGATGGCCTTGCCGGGCGCCGCCGACACCGTGTCGAAGTACGCCTTGTAGCTGGGCTGGTAGGTCACGGGGCGAAACTGGTTCACCATCAGGAGGGCGGTGAGAAACTCGGCGACGGCAAAGACGCGTAGAACGAACTTGGCGACCTTCGGCCACGCGGCGTCGGATGACGCGGCCATCAGCGCGAGGAGTACCGGAAGCACCGTCGTCCCGCGTCCGGCGACGCGGCAGTACGCGAACCACGGGAAGATCTGGAGCGTCTTGCACCACCGCGGATGGAACGCGAAGACCAGGAGCGCCGTGATCAAGAGCGGCTTGATCAGGGCGCCGCGATCCTGCTTGCGACAGAGCCAGATCCCCACCCCGGCCCCGATCAGCAGCGTGAAGCCCGGGGCGTACTCGCCGACGCCCTCGTCGTTGCCGAACAGGGAGCGGACGAGCCGCGAGTTCGGGTGTGTCCCGGGCAGATAGGGCAGGAGCGCGTGGAACTGGCTGGCCCAGAAGTTCCCTCCCGGATCGGTCATCGGGTACGTCGCCGTGTCCCGCGCCACCGCGGCGACGAAGGGCAGGTAGGTCAGCACCCCGAACGCGAGCAGCGCGCCGGCCGCAGCAAACGACGCGGCGTGCGCGCGCGCTTCGGCAGCGATGCCCCTGGGAAGAATCAGCGTGAAGCGCCCGAGGATCCGGCGATCTCGCTGACCCAGCTGCGACCACACGCAGTACGTGGTCACGCAGCACGACGTCAGGGCGTGGCCGGCGACGTATCCAAGATCCAGACCCAGCGAAAGGACGAGCAGCGCGGCGCGCAGCAGGAGGAACCGCGCGCTCAGGCGCTCTCCGGCCACGGCGCGCCGCATCGTCAGCGCGTCGGCGGCGATGCTGATCGTCACCCAATGAATGACGGAGATGTTGAGGTGGTACGGATACTTGTACCATGCATAGAACGACATGAACGACGCCGCGAAGCCGACCAGCGAGGCGCGCACCGGTCCGTAGTCACGCTGCAGGATCGCGGTGACCCCCGCCGCCCCGAGGCACGCGCCCAGCGTCACGTAGATCTGGATCCACGGACCTGCGCCGAAGAGCTCGAGCATCAGCGCATGGAACAGATCGCGCTCTGCGCACCACGACAGGAGACCGATGTGCGTGCCGCGCGGGAACGCCACGTCGGTCGTGAAGAACGAGATCGGCGCGAGCCCGAAATGCCAGTGGTCCCGGACGTAGTAGCCGAGGAACTCGAAGTAGTTCGCGTCGCCGCGGTACGAGCCGTCGTAGTCCGCGCCGCCGATCAGCGGTCCCGAGTAGTCCTGGACGACGAAGAGCGCGTACCCGAGCGCGCCGAAGCCCAGCAGCGCGAACGCAAAGAGCCACTCCCGCGAGAGCGCGTCCTGTTTGCGAGCCTCCGGCACGGGGACCGCGGTCACGCGTTCACCGTGGCCGTCGAGCCGGGCCGCGCGTGAGGACCATGAGAACGAGGTTGCCGAAGGGCTGCCGCCACTTCTGGTGGGGTACGACGCGCGAAAGGCCGCGCGCCACGTCGTAGGAGAGCGCAGCCAGGAACGGGGTCACGAAGTGCGTCGTGGTCTTGAAATCGAGGGTGTTGAAGTAGAGCCACAGGTCGGGGTAGATGGCCGCGAGCTTCCGATCCATGTTGAAGTACGTGAACTTCGTGATGTGCTGCTCCTCGTAGCTGATCTCGGAGACCTTGTTGAGGACCAGCTCGATGAGCGGCCACGCGCTCGCGTAGTTCGGCGTCGTCAGGACCAGCTTTCCGCCGGGATTCAGGCGGTCGACGACCTGGTCGAAGAGCACGCGGATCTCCTCGGGGTTCAGGTGCTCGATGACCTCGACGAGCGTGATGCAGTCGAACGTCTCCGTTACCGCCGAGCCGAGCTCCGCGAGCCGCCGCATGTGCCGGAACTCGCGGAACGGCGTCGCGTAGTGCGCGTTCGCGTACGCGATCTGCTCGGGTAGAATGTCGACGCCGACCTGACGCGAGAAGCGGTGCTCGGGCACGAGCGACAGGAACGTCCCCGCGAAGGCGCCGATGTCGAGGATCGACTGATCCGGGCGATCGGGGAGATAGTCGAGCACGCGCTCGAACTTCGAGACGTGCCAGAGGCGCCGCACCGGATTGCCTTCGCGGAGCACGCGGTCGTAGTAGCCCTTGGGGATGGCGTCGTAGTTGAAGCTCGGAGGCATGCTGGGGCGCTCGCCGGCGCTCGCGCCTTCGTCCTCGGGGGAGGTCCTCTCGGGCTCTTTTCCGCGCTGCACCCGATGGCTCTTAGTACAGATTTTGCAGCCCAGCTATGGCGGTGGCGCGGGGCGACGCAGCGTCCGCGTGAGGCCGACGAAGAAGCCGACCAGCAGTACGAGCCGCAGCACCATCGTCGCGACGCCATCGGGCGACTGGTTGTAGACGTGGTCGTAGAAACCTCGCAGATAGAGCTGGCTGAGCACGAGGATCAGCCCGAGCGCGAACGCCGGCCTACGCCACCCCCGTCCGGGCACCGCGACGACCAGCGGGAGCGCCCACGTGAGGTACTGGGGCGAGAACACCTTGCCGCCGAGCCAGAGCGCCGTGATCGAGGCCAGCGCTGCGATCACGATCTGCGTCGTTCGATGGTCGCGCGCTGCCCCGGGCTCACGCGAGACCGGCGCGCCATCCGCGCGATTGCCGGTGCGCGCCGCCCGGAGCACGACGGCGATCAGGCCTAGCGTCAGCGCGGTGCTCGCCTTCGCGAGAGCGTGGGAGGCCGCGCCGTGGAAGTTGTAGGAGCCGTAGTCGAGCGTCGCCGACTCGCGGATCGAGGCGATCGCCTTCACCGCTCCGTAGATCACGCCGAGCGACGACTCGACGTGAAGACCGCGTGCGGAGTGATACTGCAGCAGCAGCGGCAGCGACTCGCGACCGAGCACGATCATGGGGCCGAGGCCGAGCGCCGCGCCGAGCGCCCCGAACAGGGCGACGACCGACCATCGCCTCGCGCTCTCGACGCCGCCAGCGATCAAGATGGCGGGCAAGATCAGCACCGGCACGAGCTTCGTCGCAGCGATCATTCCCGCCCAGAAGCCGAGGCTCCGGTCCTGCCCTCGGACCGCCGCGCGCACCATCAAGATCGCGAGCAGCGCGACCAGCGCGTCGAGCCGTTGCACGGCGATCGATCCGTGCGCGAGGAGCAGCAGTCCGAACGCGACGATCCGCGGCGCCTCCCCGTCAGGCTCGCGGGGCGCGTCGCCGGCTCCCAGCTTCGCGGCGATCATCGCCGCGAGCACGAGCAAGATTGCCATCGTGCCGCCGAACACGCGCGCGTACCAGGTCAGGTGCGACGCGAGCAGCCTCGGCATCACCACGAAGGCGTAGTTCGGCGGCGGATACTCGAACGGCACCTCGGCATACGGCGCGTGGAAGCGTCCATCGACCGGCGTGGTCAGCGGAGGCAGCGGGCTGTCACCGCGATTCGCGAAGACCGCGGCAGAGTAGGGCAGACCGAGCGATGCCGACGCGGTGGCGAAGTACAACTCCTCGTCAGGGGCCCGCCGATAGAGGAACAGGAGAGGAAGACGGAGGCGGTCGAGGCGATGCTCCGCGGGGCTGACGTTCGCGCGCTCCCTCAGCGCGCTCCACTCGGCTCTGGTCACTCCCTGGTTGAGCCATCCGATCGCGACCACAGCGGTGAAGGCGATGGCGCGCAGCCGGGCGCTGCGGAGCAGCGCCCCCACGAGGCCACCGTCGCTCATCTTCGCTCGAAGATCCAGACGTCGCACGCGAGGCTCGCGTGGAGCGGCCGCGGAGGCAGGAGCGCGCCGTGGCCCTCGTAGTGCGCGACGTGCGCGGCGCCGTAGCTACCCGCGCCCGCGAAGAGCGAGCGGATGTGGCCCGTGGCGTCGAGGTCGGCGAGCGACATGAGCTGGCTCTCCGGGATGAGCCGCCCATCCTCGGGGCCGTGCGACTCGCGGAGGAAGCGCCAAGCATATCCGGTGCTCACCACGATCCAACGCGGCTTGCGCGCGTCGACCGCGCCGAGGTGGTCCTGCTTCTCCTCGACGCCGGGCATCGGGTTGCGGCCGCTCACCGGGGTGGAGCCGATGCGTTGCACGAGGGCGCGGTCCGGGAAACGTGGAAGATACACGTTTCCTCCGTATACCTCGATGACGTCGCCCTGCTGCACGTGCTCGCGCAAGAACGCCTCGGCGTCGTAGCGCGCGTCCCCCAGCATGGTGGCGATCACGATCGCCGACATGCGCAGCCCCGCCAGGAGGCACGCGATGGCGGTGATCCGGACGAGCATGCTCGCCACGCGCCCTCCGCTCCGCGAGGCAGCGGCCCGCGGCGCGAGCTCCAGGACCACCGCGACTGCGCCCCCGCCGTAGACCGCGAGCAGCTGCATCTGGGGCAGCATGAAGCGCTCCTCGACGCGCCGCGCCACGCAGTTGAACGTCAGCGTGAACGAGAGGATCGCCAGCAGCGGGACCAGCGCCGCGAGGCGCTCGCGGCCCCTGGTGCGCAGGACCGCCAGGAGCATCCCCAGGATGAACACCGGCGCCAGCGCGAGCGGGTAGTGCTTGGGCAAGAACGTCGCGGCGTCCTTGAAGGCCGCGATGCGCCCCGGCCAGTCGCGCGAGTACTGCGCGAAGTCCTGGCTCGCGGGCCCGGTCAGGAAGCGGATCCGCGCGAGGAAGCCGGTGGGGTTGAAGAGCGCGCCGTCGAAGAGGAGGACGAGCCCGACGCCGAGCACCGCGAGGTACACGGTCTCGCGCACCAGCTCGCGCACCGTGCCGGCGCGGCTGCGCGCGAGCGCCCACAGGCCGAGCACGCACGGAAACGACAGCGCGAAGATCGCGTAGGCCTGGTCCTTGGTGGCGATGGCGCAGGCCGCGAGCACCGCCACGCGGCGCAGGCGCTTCGGCGCGTCGGCCTGCACGGCGAGCAGGAGACCGAGGACGGCGTACGACGCCCAGAACAGCGCCGGGAT
This sequence comes from Polyangiaceae bacterium, assembly GCA_043736975.1. Classification (GTDB taxonomy): domain Bacteria; phylum Myxococcota_A; class Polyangia; order Polyangiales; family Polyangiaceae; genus Labilithrix. The sequence goes on along the minus strand of JAYTBL010000204.1, from coordinate 755 downwards.
GTCGAGGTTGGTGGTGTGCGCGTAGTACGTGCCGCCGACCTCCACGCCCGCGACCGCCATCGCCCAGGGCCGCGCGCGCGGCCCGAAGATCGCGCTCGCCATGCGACCCACCGCGAGCACGATGCCGAGCGACATGAAGAGGCTCACCACGCGCGCCACCATCGCGAACGTGGTCATGAGCGGCGCGCGGAGGAACACCTCGACGACGTCGTGCTGCGAGAGCGACGGCGCTCGGATCAGCGCCACCAGCGTCGCCGGCAGCGTCAGCACCGTCAGCAGCAGCAGGTGCAGCGGCGGGTACGTGAAATAGTCGCCGGGCGTGAACGTCTCGAGCACGCCGGGCAAGAAATCCCTGGGAGACACGCCGTCGACGTCCCAGCCGTCCGAGGCGGGGAGCCCCCAGCCGATGCCCACCACATGGAGCGCGGCGACCGCCAGAAGGACGAGGCGCTCGGTCCGATCGAGATCGGCGTGCAGACGCACGCGCAGGCCCTCCAGGACCCCCGAAATGAGCGCAAAAAAGCGGCGAACCAAGCGCCCGGACATAGCACGGCGGCGCCTCCTCGGACGCGGAGGCGCCGGGCGCGCTTCTCGCGCGGCGTCCGCTGGGGTAAACACCTGTCCACGTCCCCGTAGCTCAGCTGGATAGAGCACGTGTTTCCTAAACACGGGGTCGCAGGTCCGAGTCCTGCCGGGGACGCCAATCGAACGAACAACGCTCTCGCCGCTCTCGCCGCTCTCGCCGCTCTCGCCGC
>JAYTBL010000203.1:0-5060 GCA_043736975.1 Polyangiaceae bacterium | reverse complement strand
GGAGACGGCCTGCCCGATCTCGACGCCTCGGGGCGCCTGATGGTGACGGACGGCGGCGCCGCCCCCTCCCCGTTCGCCGCGTTCGGCGGCGTGGGCGCCGCGCCCGACCTGGGCACGAAGCGCGACGCGCGGGGCCGCGCGCTCCTCGGCGCCGCGCCTGCCTACGACTACGTCGACGTGAGCTCCACCTACCTCGCATCGCTCACGCGCGACCTCGTCCCGCTCCTCGAGCCCGACGTCACGCGCCAGCACGAGACGCTGATGGACCTCCTGGGCGGCTTCTCGGTGGTCGCCGGAAAGCGGCAGGACGGCAAGGACAGCCTCCGCACCTACGCCGACCGTCAGCTCGCGTACCGCGGGATCCGCGAGGATCAGTCACCGCTGCTCGATCTCGTGCACGCCGTCGGCCAGATCCTCGCCGATCCCACGACCGACGACACGCTCGCGCTGCTCCAGAAGCTCGCGCAGGACAAGCCGCAAGTGCTGGCCCGCTTCGCCTCCGCGGGCTTCCGCATCCAGGACCTGGCGAACCAGCATCCCGAGGCGCGCATCCCCGCGGGGAGCACGCTGTGGGACGAGGTGCTCGACGTCCTCGCGAAGATCGCCTCGGCGAAGAACCCGAACCTGGTCGACGCCATCGTCCGCGCCTTCGGGGACGACCGCACCCTCGACCTCGCGAAGGCGGGCGCGGCGTACATGGAGTTTCGCGACCAGCTCACCTACGACCGCTACGACCTGAACGGCACGCCCTACAACCAGACCACGTCGAAGGTGCAGACGCTGGTCACGCCCGTCGACCGCACCAAGCCCGACACCGGTAACAACCGCAGCGTGTTCCAGCGCTTCAACCAGACGCTGCACGACGCGAACGGCCTCTCCATCTGCACCAAGCCGGGAGCGGTCGCGCACATCGTCTGGAACGGCGTGGCCCTCGACTTCCCGAGCCTCGCCGCGCAGGCCGCGTGCTTCACGCTCGGCGCGAGCGTGCCGCAGTCGCCGCAGCCGATGTGCGGCCTCTTCCGCATCGAGAACATCGCGCGCGACCTGATCGACGCCGTCCTCGGGAAGGTCAAGCTCGACATCCGCGACGACTGTCTGCGCAAGCTCGTCGACTCGCCGCTCACCGGCATCGTGGGCGGCGCCGATGCGTTTCTCGAGCAGGTCTCGGGCATCAAGGGCTTCAACACCAAGCCCTCGGTGCCGGGCATCAGCCGCATCGTGTTCTTCGATCTCCCGCAAGGCGGCTCCGCGGGCGACACGCTGAACCCGAAGACCCGCAACTTCCTGCGCGACATCTTCGATCCCGCCCCCAGCCTGGTCTGCCCGCCCGCGCCGTTCACCGATAGCGACGGGCGCATCCTCAACCTGCGCGCGTGCGCGTCCTTCGAGGACACCATCCGCGGCCGCGACCAGGACGCGCTCTTCCCGCTCGAGCAGCTGAACTTCCTCGAGGCGGCGAAGCCGCTCGCCAAGGCGTTCGCCGACAACGACGCGAACCTCCTCTTCGTCGATCTCTTCGACGCGCTGCACGTCCACTGGGGCTCCGACCGGCAGAGCGTCAAGGAGTGCGACAAGAGCGCGCCCCGGACCGACGCGCGCTGGTGCTCGCAGGACGGCGCGGTGACCTACGAGCCGCTGATCGCCGCGGCGCTCAGGACCGACCTCTTCGCGGCCCTGCACGACGGCGTGAAGGAGCTCTCCTCCATCACCATCGCCCACTGCGACGCGCGGGATGCCAGAGGCGTCTGCACCAAGACCACGCCCTACGACGGCGTGAAGGTCCTCGCCGAGGCGGTCCGCGCGATGGCCGACCCCGCCCGGAACCAGGGCCTGAAGCAGCGCAACGGCGACGCCGCCGTGGTCCGCAACGACGGCACGAAAAACGTGCAGGTTACACCCATATACCTGCTCATCGATGCGCTCGAGGGCTTCGACCGCCGGTTCGACGAGGAGCGCCAGCGGCCTGGCGCGGAGGATCGGCAGCCGGCGTGGCGGCGCGCGCGTTCGCAGCTCGTCGACCAGCTCCTCGCCGTCGAGGGCACCGGTCCGGCGACGCGCTTCGAGAACAAGAGCGTCGAGAAGCTCCTCCCCATCCTGATCGGCGCCGTCCGCTCGCAGCTCGCCGCGAGCTGTCCCGACCCTGCGCAGTCCTGCGCGTGGGGCCGCAAGGATCTCCCGAACAAGACGCGCGACGTCGTCACCGGCCCGACCTTCAGCGCCACCCTCGACGTCCTCGACGCCATCCGCAGCGACGAGCCCGCGCGCACCGAGCTCGAGCGCCTCCTGGTGTTTCTCTTTCAGAGCGCCCAGGCCGATGCCTCGCGCGCCACCCTGGGCGCGCTCGTCGACGTCCTGCAGGTGTTCGAGGACGACGCGAGCGTCACCGCGCTCCTCAACGCCACGTCGCAGCTCGCCGGCCCCGAGGTGCTCGATCAGGATGGGCGCGTGGTCTCCCGCGGGCTCCTGCTCGCGGCCATCGAGCTCATGTCGCGCGTGCTGGGCGAGGTGCGCCGCGCCGACGGCGCGCGGATCTGCGCGAAGGAGATCGATCCCAACCGCACGCTGGCGGTGGTGCTGCGCCGCCTCGTGACTGTCCCCGAGGACGGCAGGCCGCCCCCCATCGAGGTCCTGATCGACGTCGCCGCCGACGTCAATCGCCGCCGGCCGCAGGAGACCTCGAAGCTCGAGGCCACCGACTATGCGAGCATCGCCCACGAGGTCTCGGACTTCTGCACGAACCCCTCGCGCGGCCTCGAGCAGGTGTACACCGTGATCAAGCAGGCCACGAAGGACCAGTGAGGCCTGCGCTGCTCGCGGCTTGTGCCGCCTTCCTCACGCTCGCGAGCGCTCGCGCCGACGCCGGCGGCCTGTACTTCTCCGACCGCGGCGTCCGCCCGATGGGCCGCGCTGGAGCGTTCGTGGCCGGCGCCGATGATCTCGGCGCCATCTGGTACAACCCGGCCGGCCTCGCCGACGCCAGGACCAGCCTCCTCGGCGACTTCTCCTGGCTCCGCTTCTCGAGCGAGTTCACGCGCTCGCTCCAGGTAGTGGACGCCGACAACACCGTGCGCAACGTCTCGAGCGCGAAGGTCACGGGCTCGTCGCCCATCATCCCGTTCCCCACCCTCGCCGCCTCGTACAACTTCGGACGCGACAAGGAGTGGACGGTGGCCGGCGGCTCCTACGCGCCCTACGCCGCGATCGCCACCTACCCCGATCGGGTGAACGGCCAGCCCTCGCCCGCGCGCTATGCGCTCGGCTCGTTCGACGGCTCCGCGCTCATCTTGCTCGGCGGCTGGATCGCCTACAAGCCGATCGAACAGCTGCGCTTCGGGCTCGGGATCGGCGCGCTGGTCGGCTTCTTCCAGTCCACGGTCACCTTCAGCGTGAGCCCGCCCGACCGCCTGGTCGCTGCGCCGGAGCAGCCCGAATACGACGCCGCCACGAGCTTCCGCGTCGGCCCGATCGTCGCGCCCACCGGTAATGCCGGCGTCACGTGGATCCCGATCAAGCAGCTGCGCGTGGCCTCGAGCTTCCAGCTGCCGGTGGTGGTGAGCTCTTCGGCGAAGTTCGACGTGCGCCTGCCCAACGCGGCGATCTTCGACGGCGCGCGGGTGAGCGGCAACCAGGCGCACGTGCGCTTCAAGCTGCCGCCCATCCTGCGCTTCGGCGTGGAGGCGCGTCCGGTCGAGGAGCTACGCATCGAGCTCGCGTACGTCCGCGAATTCTGGAGCGTACACGACGCGATCGAGCTCACGCCCGAGGGCGTCTCGATCGACGGGATCTCCGGGCTCCCCAGGCGCATCCCGCTGCCGCCCATTCGCTTCCCGCGCAATTTCCAGGACACGAATTCGTACCGCCTGGGCACCGAGTACACGTTCAAGCTGTGGGGCTACGCGATGGATCTCCGGGGGGGCATGAGCTTCGAGACCAGCGCCATTCCTCGACCATACCTCTCGCTGCTCACCATCGACATGGACAAGGTCACCATCGCCACCGGCGGCAGCGTGCACGTGGGCGAGCACTGGCGCTTCGACCTGACGTACGCGCACCTCTTCGCGAGCAGCGTCGACGTCTCGCCCGCCGAGGCGAAGATCCCGCGCGTCAATCCCATCGCCGGCAACGCGCCCTTCGAGGCGGTGAACGGCGGCAAGTACGCGGCCGCGGCCGACCTCATCGGCGTGGGCGCGCAGTACACGTTCTGAGCGTCAACGCTCGTCGTGACTCAGCGATACCGCAAGCGACTGACGAAGGAGCCCCGCCCCGCGTTCTCGAGCGGCGGAGCGGTGCGGATCACCCCCGATGACGGCGCACGGCGCTCGACGCGGCGCGGACGGCTCACGGTGCTCGACGACCTCTGGCTGACGAGCGCGCACGGCGGCGCGAGCTCGCGCAGGACCTCGGCCACCCGGAGCGGGGAGGCGACGGGCACCGCCTGCTCGATCGCCTCGGCCATCGCCGCGGCGGTGGCGAAGCGGTCCTCGGGATCGCGCGCGAGCGCGCGCGCGACGATCAGGTCGAGGCACGACGCTTCGGGCGCCAGCGAGCTCGGCGCGCGCGGGACTCCGCTCAGAATCGCCAGCAGGATCTCGATCGCGTCGCCGCTCCGGAGCCGCGTCCCGGTGAGCAGCTCCCACAGCACGACGCCCACTGCGTGGACGTCGGCGCGCCGATCGCAGCCGCCTGCGAGCTGCTCGGGCGCGAGGTAGCCGAGCTTTCCTTTGACCGATCCCTGCTCCGTGTGTTGATGGCGCCCCGCGGCCTTCGCGACGCCGAAGTCGGTGACGCGCGCGACGCCGTCGAAGCCGACCAGCACGTTCTGGGGAGACACGTCGCGATGAACGATGCCGAGGGCCGAGCCGTCGGGCCCGCAGGAGTCGTGCGCCGCGTGCAGCCCTGCCAGCACATCCCGCGCGATGGCCGCGACGACGTCGACCGGCAAGCGCCGTCCCGCGGCCTCCGCTGCACGGACGACCGCCGCGAGATCGAGGCCGTCGACCCACTCCAGGACCAGCGCGAGCTCGTCGCCGCGCACCAGCTCGAGCACGCGCACCACGTTG
>JAYTBL010000202.1:0-1933 GCA_043736975.1 Polyangiaceae bacterium | reverse complement strand
GCGAACGAATGTCCAGTCGCGTGAGGCAGGCGCTCTACGCGACCACGATCCTCGCCGCCGCCGTGGCGGCGACGCAAGCCTGCACGGTCTTCCTGCCGTGGGACGGCTACGCGGGCGACGCCGCAGACGCGACCGCCGAAGGTGCGCCAGGGGCCGACGCCGCGGACGCCGCAGACGCGTGGCCCGAGGGCGCGCTCGCGGCCTTCGAGGTACCTTGCGGCCCGGGCATCGCGTGCGTCAACGCCAGGGCATGTTGCGCGTACGGAGACGGCCGAGACCGGGATTGCTCGGGCAGCTGCTCGAACCTCGACGAGGCGGGGGCGATACTGCGCTGCGATTCGCCGTCGGACTGCACGCCGGGCGCGAAGTGCTGTGCCAGCTTCCGTGACGCAGGCGCGCTCGAGGGTACCTTCTGCAGCCCAAACTGCGCCGGCAGTGCGCTCCGGACCTGCGATCCGGCGTTCGGCGCGCGTGACTGTCAGAGCGGCAGCGCGTGCACGCGCACGCGCGACTCCGGGTTCGCGCTCACGTTCTGCGAGCTCGTTCGCGATCTCTGACGATCTCTGCCGGGGCCCTCACGAGCGGAACTCCTCCAGCGAGATGCCGAACCGCTTGAGCCAGCGGTGGATCTGCGTGCGGTCCTTCTGGAGCTGGCGCGCGACAGCCGTGACGTTTCCGCCGTGATCAACGAGCAGCGCGCGCAGCAGCTCGGCGGTGGGCGCCGCGCCTTCGTGGCCCCGCGGCGCCTGCCGCGCAGCGGTCGCCGCAGGGTTGTCGAGCTGGGCAGCGAGCTCGCGCGGGAGCTGCGCGACGTCGAGCGCTCCTCCCTCGGCGAGCGTCACCGCGCGCTGCACGGTCGAGATCAGCTCGCGCACGTTGAACGGCCAGTCGTGCGCCAGGAGCCCGAGCATGAAGCCCGGCCGGAGCACGAGCGCGCCTCCGCTAGCGCCCTCGAGGAAGAGGCGTGTCAGCTGGAAGATGTCCTCCTTGCGCTTCCGCAGCGCGGGGAGGTGGATCACGTAGCCGGCGATCCGCGCGTAGAGGTCGGCGCGGAACGTCTCGGCGCGCACCATCGAGAGGAGGTCGCGGTGGGTCGCGCAGATCACGCGCACGTCCACGGGCTCGCTCTTGTGACTGCCGAGGGGAGTGACCTCGCGGGTCTCGAGCAGGCGGAGCAGCTTCGCCTGCGAATCGAGCGGCATGTCTCCGATCTCGTCCAGGAAGAGGGTGCCCTGGTTGGCGCTCCGCACGAGGCCGAGCCGATTGCCGTCCGCGCCCGTGAATGCGCCCTTGGTGTAGCCGAAGAGCTCGCTCTCGAGGAGGCTGGCTGGGATTGCCGCGCAGTTGACCGCGCACAGCTTGCCGACGCGGCCGGTCGCCTCGTGGAAGGCCGCCGCGACGAGCTCCTTGCCGGTGCCGGTCTCGCCCATCGCCAGCACCGACATCGATCCCATCCCAGCCTTGACGACCTGATCGCGCACCTGCTCCATGGCGTAGCCGCCGCGCAGCCGCTCGGTCGGACGGGGGGGCACCGTACCGGCGAGCGGGAACGCGGCGTAGGACTCGACCGACGAGGCGACGAGCTTCAGCACCACCTCGCCCACGCGCAGCTCGTCGCCCTCCTCGAGGGAGGCGACCCCGCACTTTCTTCCGTTCGCGAAGGTGCCGTTCCTGCTTTCGAGATCCTCGACCACGATCGAGCCGCCCTTGCGGATGACCTTCGCGTGCACCCGCGAGACGGAGGAGAACGGAAGCTTGAGCCCGCCGGGCGGCGGATCGCGACCGAGGACCAGACCGCTCTCCGGGATCGCCACCGCGCTCGGCACCTCGGCGTGGCGCGGCGCGTAGAGGAGCACGAAGCCCTCGGAGCCGGCGGCGGCCTCGGGCCCGCCGCCGCCCAGCCGGAGCGTCGAGGTGGTGTCGTGCTTTCCAG
>JAYTBL010000201.1:0-5082 GCA_043736975.1 Polyangiaceae bacterium | reverse complement strand
GCGACGCCGGGCAGCCCGCGCTTGGCGAGCGCGGCGGTGACTCCTCGAATCACGGAGGCGATCACGTGCCGGGTCGTGATGGTGTCGTGCCCCGCCTCCGAAGCGATGATGAGGGCGCCCGCCACGAACGGTCCCTTCGTCGCGACGTCGTCGGCCGCCGCGGACAGCACCGCCTGGAGGCGCGGCACGTCGAGCAGCTTCGCGATCGCCTCGGCCTGCGCCTGGAGCTGCGTCTCGGCGTCGACCATCGTCTTGATGCCAGTGATGGCGCCGCGCACCAGCGTGACGGTGCTCCTGTCACTCGCTTCGTTCGTGAGCAAGCGCTCCAGGGCCACCGTGAGCATGGCCTTCTTGCCCGAGCTCTACGGCGTCACCATCAGCGCCCGCTCCACGCCGGCATCGGCCTTCCCGAGCAGCGCCGGATCGATCAGCCGTCGTACCGGCTGCATCTGCAGGAGCACGTGCGCCAGGTGCGCGCCCGACGTGTGCTCGTGGCCGAGGCGATTGGAGGCGGCCTGCGCGAGCTCGATGATGGTCCGCGCGCCGAAGGCCCAGGTCGAGAGATCGATGATTCGCACGGCTCGCTAGCGTACACGCTCACGAAGCCGTTGCAGCGTCACGCGCATCACCAGGCCTCCGCCGGCGCGAGCACATGGAGGCACCGAGGCGGCGAGCCTGCTGAGAAGGTGCGCATCGGCGACGCCGAGAGGGGCGCTGACCTGTCAGCGGTAAGGTGGCGCCTCTGGTTCGATGACGAGCAAGGTCTGCTGGACATTTCCGATCCGGGTCACGACGCAGCGTCGGACGGTACCTCGCAGCACCGACTGGGCCCGAAGATCACGCTTGGGCTCGAGGTCGGTCAGCCGCTGCGGGATGGAGCTCGGCGTGTTCGCGTAGAGATCGCCCGAGTCGTACTCCACGCCTGTCTCGAGGTCGACGATCCGGGGTTCCTCGCCTCCGAGCCAGCTCACCTCGACGCGGTGGCCCAGCGCAATGGGTACGTGCATCCGGGAGATGAGCCGATGCGCGCCTGCGCCATCCATCGCTGCATCGTAGCTCACCACACTCGCCGGCGGCCGGGAACGAGCTGGCTCCGGCGGCCGGTCTCCGCAGCCTGCCGCCATGGCGAGGAGCAGGCACGCCGGAGCGCATGCCCTCGGGAACCCCTGTGCGTTCCTCACGCGCTCGTCTTACCACGAAGCTGTGAGCTCGATCGCGTCGGAGAGGAGCCATCGTCGGCGGAGCGGTCGAGAATGAGATCTTCTTCTCACGGCAGGCAGCGAAAGACCTGCCACGTCGATACGCCGACGGTCGGATCCGCGCACTTCTTGGTGAGAACGAGATCGAGCGTCGAGTCGCCGTCCGCATCCAGCGTGGTCCAGTAGTAGTCGCCGCCGCCGGTACAGAAGCCGCGTCCTCCGGTCTGCTCGAAGATCGGCACTCCCGCGCTGGGGAGCGCGAACGGCGTCGGGCTGGCAGAGAACGCAGAGCACGTCGGCTTCGGAGCGCTCGCATCGCTGCCATCGCCCCCGTCTCGCCCAGGACCGGTGCCCGGTGGTGTGGTGCCGTCCGCACCCGCACCGCCGTCATCTCCGCCGGTCTGGCTAGCCCCGTCTTCAGGCAGCGAAGGCGACGACCCGCATCCGACGCTCCACGCCAAGCCCCCCAAGACGATACCTGCGACGACGTAGCCAGCCTTCATCGTGTCTTCTGCGCTGAACGCCTGACTTCCTCCCTGCGCGAGAGAAGCCGCCCGCCGCGCAGCCTTAACGCATGACGCGCGCTTCAGGCGCCGGCGAGGAGGGCCACGACCGCGACGACTGCACCGGCGCCGGCCGCCATCATCGACAGGAGGTCGCCGTCACTTGATGTACTTCGAGTACCCATCCTGGATGGCGGCGAGGATGTTCTCTTCGAAGTCCTTCACGATCTTTCCGTCGAGCACCAGGGCATCGTTGCCGGCCTTCCAGCGATATCCGCCCACGGACTTCTTCGTCTCGAGGTCGTAGACGGCGACATCTCCGTTCGCGCTCCCGCCCGCAAATTTCCCGTTCTGCAGGCTCTTCGCCTGTTCCGTGACCCTGGGATCGGTGCGCGCGAGCGTGCGCACGATCAGCGCGTAACGAATGCGCTCGCACTTTCCGAGTCGGTCGAGCGAGTGCTTGCCGAAGTCAGGGTGCCGCGCTTCCTTCGCGCACTCGCGAATATCGCCGGCGTTCTTCACGCGGATACCCTTGGGGGTTGCCTCCACGTTCGCGAGGTCGACGTCGTGCACCCACCACGTGGCGAAGGAGAGCTTGCTCTCGGCCGTGACGCCATCCGTGGTCACGGTCGGGATCCTGCCGTTGAGCCCCTCGACGAACTTCAGCTTGGCGTCGACCGCAGCCGTCGCCGTCTTCTCGTATGCCGTGATGACCGCCTGTCCGGAAGCCGACGGTCCGGGCGTCGCGTCGGACGACTTCTTCTTGCACCCGGGCGCGAGGCCCGAGAGCAGGACGAGGAAGAGAACGCTCGAAGCGGAGGGGGCTCGCATCGAGGTGGAGTATGGGCGCCGCGGCTGAGAGCGTCACGCCCTTCTTCCTCCATCGCGTCTTCCAGCAGGGCGCTCTGCTCAGCGGCGTCGTGAAGAGATCGGGTCGACTCGCACCCAACCATGATTGGCCAGCTCTCGAGGGTCACAACATCGGGGCGCGCGGTTCTACGCAGCGAGCCCGCGGCGGCGGACCAGGAGGACCAGGAACAGCGGGCCGCCGATCAGCGCGGTGACCGCGCCCACCGGGACCTCGGTGTGGAAGAGGCGGAACGCGCCGCGGCTCACGAGATCGCAGAGCACGAGCGCCGCCCCGCCCAGGAAGAGCGACGCCGGCATAAGGATCCGCGTATCCGGGCCGAGCACGCGGCGCAGCGCATGCGGGACGATCAGCCCCACGAAGCCGATGAGCCCCGTCACGCTCACGATCGCGCCCACCACCAGCGAGCTCGCGAGCATCGTTCGCAGCTCCACCGCACGCACGCGGACCCCGAGATGCGCTGCCGCGTCGTCGCCGAGCGAGAGGACGTTCAGACGCGCAGCGTCGTAGAGGAGGAGGCCCGTGCCGATCGCGCCGTAGACCGCGAGCACCACCAGCGACGCCGGGGAGGGCACGTCGAGGAAGCCCATCAGCCAGAACAACAGCTCCTGCGCCTTCACCGGCACCACGAGCGTCTTCACGAAGGTGATGGCCGCCGAGGCGATCGAGTTCACCACGATCCCCGCGAGCAGCACGCTCGTCCCTCGCGACTCGCGCGCCGCGGCCGCGAACGCGTGCACGAGCACCGTGGCGCCGAGCCCGCCCGCGAACGCCGCCAGCGGCACGAGCGACGCCCCCAGCACCGTGGCGCCCGTGAGACCCAGGAGGATCGCGAGGGTAGCCCCGAACGCCGCGCCCCCCGAGACGCCGAGCACGAACGGCTCGGCCAGCGGATTGCGCAGCAGCGCCTGGAGCGCGACGCCCACCACCGACAGCCCGGCGCCGGCGAGCGCCGCCAGCAGCACGCGCGGCAGGCGCACCGCGAAGACGATGTCGTGATCGTGCGACGACGCGTCGGTCAGCGCCGTCAGCAGCGAGACCGGATCCGTCCCGAAGCTCGCGCCGATCACGATCGCGAGCAGGAGCACGATGGCGCAGCCGCCGAGGGCCACCGCCGGCCGAACGTTCATGGCAGATTGCGTTCGTAGAGAATGCGCAGGCCGGTGAGCGTGAGATCGTCGTCGACGTCCTGGATGGTCCGCGAGAGCGGCGCGATGAGGCGCGCGAGGCCGCCCGTCGCCACCACGCTGCAGGGGAACTGGAGCTCCTCGAGCAGTCGGTCGACGAGGCCGTCGACGAGCGCGACGTAGCCGTAGACGATGCCCGACTGCATGGAGTGCTGCGTGTTGCGACCCACCACGCGCGGGGGCTTGGCGATCTCGACGCGCGGCAGCTTGGCGGCGCGGGCGAAGAGCGCATCGGCGCTGATCTGGATGCCAGGCGCGATCACGCCGCCCAGGTACTCGCCCTTGGGGGAGACGCAGTCGAAGGTGGTGGCGGTGCCGAAATCGACGACCACCAGCCCGGAGCGAAAGCGCTCGTAGGCCGCGACCCCGTTGACGATGCGGTCGGCGCCGACCTCGCGCGGGTTCTCGTAGAGGATCGCCATGCCGGTGCGGATGCCAGGGCCCACCACCAGCGCCTCGAGCCCGAACGCGCGGCGCACAAGCTCCAGCATCGGCTCGGTGAGCGCCGGGACCACGCTCGCGACGATGGCCGCCTTGACCTCGTCGGCCTTGACGTCGCGCATCTCGATGAGCTGCCGGAGGATGACCGCGTACTCGTCGGCGGTGCGCCCGCGACTGCTCTCGACGCGGAACTGGTGGACCAGCTTGGCGCCGTCGAAGAGCCCGTAGACGATGTTCGTGTTCCCGACGTCGATGGCAAGCAGCATCGCGCTACCAGGTTACAGCAATCGCGCGCGGGCTATTCGACGAGCTTCGCGTCGGCGATGACGTCGCCCTGCGCGAGCGAGGACCACGCGCCCTCGGCGCGGCCGACGCGCGTGTACTCGCCGTCGAGGTGGGGGGTGCGCGAGAGCGTCACGAAGATCTGGCTCGAGCCAGTGTCGCGGCCGGCGAGCGCCATCCCGACGTCGAGCTCCGCGAAGGGTACCGGCGAGGTCTCGCAGCGGACCGACGTCCCCGAGCCGCCGTAGCCGTCGCCGTCGGGATCGCCGAACTGGACCACGAAGCCCGGCGCCACCCGATGCACCACGATGCCCTTGAAGAAGCCCGATTTCACGAGCGTCGCGAGGCGCGTCGCGGTGAGCGGCGAGAGCTCGGGCTCCAGCGTGATCGCGTAGGCGCCCTCCACCTCGGAGTCGAACGTGAAGATCACCTTCTGAGGCGCGGTCGCGGTCTTGCCGATCTCTGCCGCCGGCGCGACCTGCTGGTCCGGCGCATCGCAGGCCGTCACCTTCTCGCCCAGCGTGCGCAGCGCCTTCTGCGCCCGCTCGCGCACCACCACGTTGGGATCGGTGCAGGCCGCCGTCGCCACCGCCTTGGCCTGC
>JAYTBL010000200.1:0-1935 GCA_043736975.1 Polyangiaceae bacterium | reverse complement strand
CTGCGGCCTCACTGCGCGAGGGTTTTGCTCAGGATCTCTCGCCGCTGGCGCACATCTTCCTGCGCCTGCGGGTGCTGCATCCCTTCATCGCGCTGGCGTCGGGCGCGCTCGTCTTTGCCGCGGCGAGCGTGGTACGCCTGGCGAATCCGAACGCGCACGCGCGCTTCTTCTCACGCCTGGTGACGATCGCCTTCGCGCTGCAGTTCGCGATCGGTCTCCTCAACATGATGCTGCTCGCCCCGGTCCCCCTGCAGATCATCCATCTGCTCATGGCCGACGCCATGTGGGTCGCCCTGGTCCTGATGGCCTGGGAAACGCTCTACGTTCACAGTCCCATCATGTCGAGGAACGGGCCGGCGCCGATCAGGGATGTGCCGCCGTCGACCAGCAGCGTCGACCCCGTGACGTAGCCCGCAGCAGGCGTACAGAGGAAGAGGACGGCGCCCGCGATCTCCTCGATCGTGGCGTAACGGCCGAGCGGGACGCGCTTCTTCAGGTTGTCCGCGGCGGTGCCCGGCGCGAGGCGGCTCATGCCCTCGGTGCCCTCGACGGGACCGGGCGCCACGCACACCACACGGATTCCCGAGCGGCCCCACTCCAGCGCGAGATCCTGGGTCATCTTCGCGATCCCCGCCTTCGCCGCGCCGGCGTGCACCTGGAGGGGCGTGGGGACGTGTGCCTGCGTCGCCGTGATGTTCACGATGGTGCCGCCCTGCTTGGCCAGGTGCGCGAACGCGGCGCGGCAGGCGTTGAAGCTCCCGCACAGATCGATGTCGATCACGGCGCGGAAGCCGTTCGCGCTGAGGTTCGCGGCGGGCGAGAGGAAGTTGCCGGCGGCGCTGTTGATGACGATGTCGAGGCTGCCGAACGCGGCAGCCGCGTCGTTGACGGCCTTCTCGAGCACCGCGTACTCGCGCACGTCGGCGGCGTGCACCGAAGCGACGCCGCCCGCGCTCGTGATCTCGGCCGCCACCTTCTCGAGCTTCTCGAGCGTGCGTCCGACGAGCGCCACCTTCGCGCCGTGCTGCGCGAGCAGCGTGGCGATGCCAGCACCGATGCCGCTGCCACCCCCGGTGACGAGCGCAGCCTTCCCCACGAGCAGATCGGGCGCAAACACGCTTTGCATGCGGAGAATCTACCAGCTCAGTGAGGCTTCTTGCCCGACTTCGTGTCCGCCTCCGCGACCGCCGCGAGGCCCGCGAGATCGGCGAGCTTCAGCGGGTGGAACGGAGGGCGCGGGGTGAAGGGGAGCGCGGCGTCGCCGCCGCGCTCGACGAGGAGGCGCGCACACAGCGCGACGCAGCCCTTGCCCTGGCACCAGCCCGTCCCGAAGCCGGTGTAGCGCTTGAGCGACTCGATGTCGTCGTGGCCACGCGTGATCGCGTCCTCGAGCTCGTGGAGGGTGACGTCCTCGCAGCGGCAGACGAGGACCTTCGCCACGGCGTCAGTTGCCCGTGTACTCGCAGCGTGCGTCGCAGGTCTCGAACACCGTGACCTGCGCGAGCGACGGGAGCTTCGCCTTCATGGCGTCCCAGATCCACACCGCGAGGTTCTCGCTGGTCGGGTTCTCGAGCCCGGGGATCTCGTTCAAGTAGTTGTGATCGAGCTGACTGAACAGCGGCCGCCACGCGTCCTCGATGTCGCCGAAGTCGATGAACCAGCCGGTCTCCGGGTTCACCGGGCCCGCCACCGTCAGCTCGATCTTGAACGAGTGCCCGTGCAGGCGCTCGCACTTGTGGCCGGCAGGCACCTTGGGAAGCCGGTGCGCGGCTTCGAACTTGAACTCGTTGACCAGACGGACGTTTCGGACCTGCAAAGCGTCGGCATCCTATCACGGACGACGACGTTCGAGCGTGAGCGTCCACGCGACGCCCCTGCGGAGGAGCTCCGCCGTGTAGATCGAGGTGGGCGTGAGGCTCCTCGAGATCGCCGCCG
>JAYTBL010000199.1:0-5089 GCA_043736975.1 Polyangiaceae bacterium | reverse complement strand
AGCAAGCGGTCGTAACCGACTGTCAGGAGCTCCGCGCGGGCGTGCGTTGATTCGCCGCGCACTTCATGGCACGCCCTGGCTCATGGCGTCCAACCGCGGCCGGCAGAAGAGCCTCGAGAAGAAGAAGAAGCGGCGCGTGGAGGTGCGGAGCCTGGCGACCAAGGCGAAGGCGGCGTCCTCCAGCGGCGCGCTGGTCGCGCTCGCGGCGACCTCTCCGTTCGGCCCGGCCTACTTGACCGGCGCGTGGCGCTCCAACGACGAGGACGATCCCGGGCTGGTCGGCGTCCTCCTCACGCGACAGCTCCCTGATCGGTCGTACGTCATCGTGTCCTGTCTGGTCGACCGCACCTGCCTGGGCGTAAAGGACGCGTTCGTGCGGACCGCGCAGAGCCAGGGCGATCTCGACGAGCTCGTCGCGCGCTACGAAGATGCGCACACCGACGGCGTCGAGGAGGTGTCAGCCCTCGAGGCGCAGTCGGTCGTCTATCACGCGATCGACTTCGCGCGATCGCTCGGCTTCGAACCGCATCGCGACCTCGTCGTCGAGCTCCTCGGTCCCCGGCCCGAGGCGCTCCTCGATACGCCGCTCGCCCGGCCCTCGCAGCCACGCTACCTGCCCGGCCCGCACGACGACGTCGCGCGCATCACGCGCGTGCTCGACCGCCACTGGAGCGACGCGGCCGCGGTGGGGGGCGCCTCCGCGACGCCTGCGCGCCTGCGGCAGGCGAGCGAGCTCTGGCTGGCGAGCTTCGCCGACCGCCACGCCGCCGAGAGAGCCGCAGGCTTCTCCGAGTACCTCCACGGCGTCCTCGGACGCCCGTTCGAGCCGGAACACGACGAGGAGGCGATCGCCGCGCACATGTCCTCTCTTCCGAGCGTCTGGACGGCGCTCCTCCGGCCCATGAAGGACGGCCGCGCCGGCTGCCAGGTCGCGCGCTCTTTCGGTCCTCTGCAAGGCGCGGCGATGGCCGACGCGCTCGATCGCTTCGCGCATGCGCGCGTGCTCTTCGGTGACCTCCTCGCGCTCGATCGCCGCGCGAACATCGCCACCGTCCGCGACGCGTTCGACGGCGCGGCGCACCGCCTGCGGCTCGACCCCGAGACCGCGCGCGTCATGACGCGCTGGACGCGCCTCTTCTGCGTCGTCGTGGAGCTCGAGGACGGCACCCACTATCCGCCGTCCACGCTGCTGTCGCATGCGTGGCTGCGCAACGTCGCGCCGAGCACGCTCGTGGCCGGGGTGAACGAGCTGCTCGCGCAGCTCGGCCACCGCGAGGTGATCGACGAGGCGAAGCCTCAGGAGAGCCTCGCGCGCTGGGCAGGGCTCGCCCATGGCGTGCTTCATCGGGCGATCGCGCCCACCGAGGCGCAGGCGAAGGAGCTGGCCCGGAAGAAGTTCCTCGTGAACTCCGACGGCGATCGCTTCGAGCCGCACGAGGCCACGATCATGCTCGACGCGGCGAGCGAGCGCGCGCTCGCGACCGCGCTCGGAGCGTCGGACGAGTTCGTGCGCAGCCCCCAGGGCTTCGAGATGTTCGGTGCGCCGCGCGCCGGCGCCGTCGTCGAGGGGGAGAGCCTGGGCTCCGTGCAGCCCGTCCGGCCCGGCGCGTGGCGCGTCGTCGCCAACTCCCCGGCGCGCTACGCGCGGCTCCTCGCCAGGCTCGGCGCGCTCGCGGGGCATGACCTGCGCGCGACCGATCTCGTGACCATGCGCCCGTGGGTCGAGCAGCCCGCGTGCGCTGCCGAGGAGTCCGACGACACCGATCGCGTGGTGGTCGCGACCGCGCGCATCGAGGCGCCCACCAAGCGCGGCGCGAAGGCCGCGGTCCGGTCGCTCGCGAAGGAGGCTCCGCTGCGCGCCATCGACGAGGTCGTGCCCGCCGTCGGGGGCAAGCCGCGCGAGCTGGTCGCGACGCCCGAGGGGCGCGCGCGCGTCGAGCTCTGGCTGCAGGAGTGGGAGCTGCGTGGCTCCCCTGATCCCGAGGGCGGGGCCTTCCTCGATCTCGATCCGGTGCGCGCGGAGCTCGGCCTCCCGCGCGCGTCGGCGGCGGCCAGCGGGCAGCGCCCGCTCGTCAGGCAAGAGTAGCAATGCGGTTCCTCGTCTACGCCGGTCTCCACGTCCCAGCGCGCCTCAAGGCGTCCTTCGAGAAGGTGCGCGCCGCTATCGAGCGCGACGATCTCCGCAGCGCCGATCTCAAGAAGCTCGCGGAGCGTGAGCTGTTTCGCGCGCGCCTCGACTACGACAGTCGCCTCCTCGTGCAGCTGGTGCGTCAGGGCGGGGTGCGTGCGTGCCTGGCCCTCGAGATCATCGAGCAGCACGCGTACGATCGCTCCCGGTTCCTGCGCGGCGCCCGGATCGACGAGTCGCGCGCCGCAGCGGCCGAAGACCTCGCCCCCGCGGCGCTCGACGCTGCTGCGCTGCCCCTGCGCTACCTCAGCCCGACCCGCGCGCGCTTCGAGTACCTCGACAAGCCGATCTCGTTCGACGACCGGCAGACCGAGCTCGCCGCGCTGCCGCTCCCGCTGGTCCTCGTCGGCTGTGCCGGCAGCGGCAAGACGGCGCTCACCCTCACGCGCCTGCGCGCGCTGCGCGGCGACGTCCTCTACGTGACGCAGTCGCCCTACCTCGCCGAGAGCGCGGCCGGCCTCTACTTCGCGCAGGGCTACGAGAACGACGGCCAGAGCGTCGATTTTCTGAGCTTTCGCAAGCTCCTGGAGTCGATCACCGTCCCGCGCGCGCGCGCGGTCACGGCGGGTGATTTTCGCCCCTTCTTCGAGCGCCACCGCGCGAGCTGCAAGTTCGCGACCGCCCACGCGCTCTTCGAGGAGCTCCGCGGCGTGCTCGCGGCGTCCCCCGAGGGGCCGCTCTCCCAGGAGGCGTACCTCGCGCTCGGCGTCCGCCAGTCGATGTTTCGCTCCGAGGAGCGCCCCGCGGTGCACGCGCTCTTCCTCAAGTACCGGCAGTGGCTCACCGAGTCCGAGCTCTACGATCCCAGCCTCCTCGCCCACGACTACCGGGCCAAGGCCGAGCGCCGCTACGACGCGGTGGTGATCGACGAGATCCAGGACCTCACCAACGCCGAGCTGGCGCTGGTCCTGGCGACGCTCCGCGATCCGCGGCAGTTCCTCTTGTGCGGGGACGCAAACCAGATCGTCCACCCCAACTTCTTCTCCTGGGCCCGCGTCAAGTCGCTCTTCTACTCGAAGGAGGCCGAGGCGCTCGAGGCGCCGGTCCACGTACTCGACGCGAACTACCGGAGCAGCCGCAGCGTCTGCTCGCTCGCCAACGGCCTCCTCAAGGTCAAGAACGCCCGCTTCGGATCCATCGACAAGGAGAGCACCGCGCTGGTGCGGCCGGTGAGCGACCTCGCGGGAAAGGTCGCGGGGCTCGTCAAGAAGGACGCCGTGCTGCGCGATCTCGATCGCGTCGCCAAGACCTCGGCGCGGATCGCGGTGATCGTGCTCTCCGAGGATCAGAAGGCGGAGGCGCGCCGGCGCTTCTCCACGCCCCTGGTGTTCTCGGTGCTCGAGGCCAAGGGCCTCGAGTACGACACCGTCATCCTCTTCGATATCGTCACCACCGAGCGCGCGGCCTACCGCGAGATCGCGGACGGCGTCACTGCGGCGGCGCTCGATGCCGAAGAGCTCACGTTCGCGCGCGCGAAGGACAAGTCCGATAAATCGCTCGAGGCCTACAAGTTCTTCGTCAACGCGCTCTACGTCGCGATCACGCGCGCGGTGGAGACGGTCTACCTGGTGGAGACCGACACCGCCCATCCGCTCTTCGGTCTCTTGCGGGTCACCTTCTCGGAGGACGTCTCGGCGTTCACCGCGACCGCCTCCACGCTCGAGGAGTGGCAGAAGGAGGCCCGGCGCCTCGAGCTGCAGGGCAAGGCGGAGCAGGCCGAGGCCATTCGCCGGACCATCCTGCGCGCCGAGCCGGTCCCCTGGCCCGTGCTCCACGGCCGCGGCTTCGACGAGGTCGTCACCAAGGCGCTCGCGCCCCGCAGCGTCTTCGGCAAGGCCAAGCAGCAGCTCCACGAGCTCGGCGCGTTCCACGAGCTCACGCCGCTGACCCGCGCCGTCGAGCTGCGCACCGACTACCGACCGCCACGGCCCTACGACAAGACCGTCGAGGCGACCCAGGAGCGCCTGCTCGCTCCTTACCGCGACCCCGAGGCGCAGAGCGTGATGCGTGACGTCGCGCGCCATGGAGTCGAGCACCGCACCATGATGTCGCTCACCCCGCTGATGGCGGCGGCCTGGGTGGGCAACGTCGCGCTGGTCGAGCGCCTCGTCGAGCGGGGCGCGCGGCTCGACACCGTCGATGTCTTCGGGCGCATGCCCCTGCACTTCGCGCTGCGCAGCGCGTTCCGGAGCAAGACCTTCGCGACCGAGAAGCTGGGGACGCTCTACGAGCTGCTCTGCCCCACCGGCCTCGATCTCGAGTGCGACGGACGCCTGATGCGTCTCGCGCGGAGCCAGGGCGAGTTCTTCTTGCTGTCGGCGATGCTCGCCGTCTTTCATCCGCTCTACGGCCGCTATGGCGCGCGACAAGCCGGCTTCAACACCACGTTGCTACCCGCCACCGCCATCGAGGCCTTCCCGCGCAGCGTGCTCCCCGAGGAGCGACGGAAGCGCACCTACTGGAACGGGGTGCTGGCGCGCGCCGAGGAGGGCAGCACGTACCGGCCCGCGCGACGGCTGTGGAGGCGCGAGCGCATGGGCCACTACGTCCCGAGCGCGACCACGCGTCTCCGCGTCGTGGAGGACGACGGCCGCGAGTCCTTCCGCCCGCTCGCCGATCTCCTGCGCGTTTCGCTGCTCGACGAGCTGGGCAAGGTGCCGGCCGCCTGAAGACTCCGTCTCCTCAGCCCTTCACCAGGGCGGCGCGCTCCTCGGCAACGTACTGATCGACGCCGCGGCGCTCGCGCTCCAGGAAGGAGTCCACGATCTGGCGGAAGCGCGGGTTCTCGATGTGGTGCGCGGAGTGGGTGATGGTCGGGATGAAGCCGCGCACCTTCTTGTGCTCGCCGCCCGCGCCCGGGTTGAAGCTCTGGCCCCCCTCGGCGATCGACTGGTCGACCCC
>JAYTBL010000198.1:0-5093 GCA_043736975.1 Polyangiaceae bacterium | reverse complement strand
TCTTCCACGTCAGCGGCCGCTCCAAGGGCGCGATCGTGCGGCTCGGGCTCACCGATCGCGACGTCCTCCGCGTCCACGAAGGTGACCTCGCGCGCGTGGTCCTCGACGCACGCCCCGGGCTCGAGCTCCCGGCGAAGGTCACGCAGATCGCCACCGTCGCCTCTCCCGGCTCGGGCACCTTCGACATCGAGGTCCGCCTCGACACCCTCCCCGACGGGCTCCTCTCGGGCCTCACCGCCAAGATCGAGATCCGCCACGACGAGCCCGTCTCCGCCGTCATCCCGATCGGCGCCCTCGTCGATGGCCACGGTGAGGACGCCGCGGTCTTCGTGGTCGACGGCGACCACGCGAAGAAGCTCCCGGTGAAGGTCGCCTTCCTGCGCGACGACCGCGCCGCACTCGCATCGGGCCTCGAGACCAACGCGCGCGTCATCGAAGCCGGCGCCGCCCAGCTCGAGGACGGCACGCGCATCCGCGTCAGCCCGTAGCGCATGCTGAGCGCCTTCGCCGTCCGTCGCTGGCAGTTCACCCTGGTGGTCTTCGTTGCGCTCGCCGCGCTGGGAATCCACGCGCTCTTCACCATCCCCAAGGCCGAGGATCCGACCTTCCCCTTCGCCACCTTCCAGATCGCCGCCGTCCTCCCCGGCGCGACGCCGACCGACGTCGAGCGCCTGGTCGTCGATCCCATCGAGGCCAAGCTGAAGGCGCTGGAGAGCGTCAAGACGCTCTCCACCGAGATCGAGGACGGCCTCGCCGTGATGCGCATCGAGTTCCGCGCGGGTTCCGATCCCGACAAGAAGCGCGACGAGGTCCTGCGCGAGACCACCGCCCTCCGCCCCACGCTCCCGGCCGAGCTGCTGCGCCTCGAGGTCTTCCAGTTCAACGCCGCGAAGGTCAACATCCAGGTCGTCGCGCTCGTCGCCGATCACGCGTCGTTCCGCGATCTCGACACCCAGGCGCGCGCGCTCAAGAAGCGCCTCGAGAATCGCCCCGGCGTTGGGGACGTCGAGATCGCCGGTCTCCCCAAGCAGGAGGTCGCGGTATCCCTCGATCTCGATCGCATGGTGGCGCTCGGTGTCTCCCCCGCCGAGCTCCTCGCCGCCATCGGCGCCGAGAGCGCGAACCTCCCGGCAGGCAGCGTGGAGGCCGGCAGCCGCCGCTTCAACGTGAAGACCAGCGGCGACTACGCCTCGGTCGACGAGATCCGCACCACCATCGTCCGCTCCGCCGCTGGCAGCGCGATCCGCGTGGCCGACGTCGCGCAGGTCGAGCTCCGTGCCGCGCCCGCCTCCCCCATCGCGCGCTTCGACGGCAGGCGCGCGGTGCTCATCGGCGCGTCGCAGCGCGAAGGCCAGAACGTCTTCGAGGTGAAGAAGGGGATCGACGTCGAGCTCGACGCCTTCGCCGCTGCCCTCCCCGCCACCTCCGGGATCCGCCTGGTCCGCGGCTTCGACCAGTCGAAGAACGTCGAGCACCGCCTCGGCGGCTTCACGCGCGACTTCGGCCTCGCGATCCTCCTCGTCCTGATCACGCTGCTCCCGCTCGGCTGGCGCGCGTCGATCATCGTGATGGTGTCGATCCCCCTCAGCCTATCGATCGGCCTCTTCTTCCTCGAGGCGGCGGGCTTCTCGATCAACCAGCTCAGCATCGTGGGCTTCGTGCTCGCGCTCGGCCTGCTGGTCGACGACTCGGTGGTGGTGGTGGAGAACATCACGCGCCACCTGCGCCACGGCTCGTCGCCGCGCGAGGCGGCCATCGCCGCGACCCGCCAGATCACGGTGAGCGTGCTCGGCTGCACGGCGACCCTGCTCTTCGCATTCCTGCCGCTGCTCGCGCTCCCCGGCGTGTCGGGCCAGTTCATCCGCTGCATGCCGGTCGCGGTGGTCTTCACCATCGGCGCCTCGCTCCTCGTCTCGCTCACCATCGTCCCGTTCCTCGCGAGCCAGCTGCTGCTGCCCCAGAACGAGCACGGCAACGTCTTCTACCGCGCGATGACCTGGGCCATCGAGGGCACCTACCGCCGCATCCTCACGCGGGCCGTCGCGCGGCCGCGCACCACGCTGCTCATCGCCGCCGCGCTCTTCGCCGGGAGCCTGGCGCTGGTCCCGCGCATCGGCTTCAGCCTCTTCCCGAAGGCCGGCGTCCCGCAGTTCATGGTGCGCGTCGAGGCCTCGGAGGGCGCGAGCCTCGCCGAGACCGACCGCGCCGCGCGCTTCGTCGAGTCGGTACTGGCGCGCCATCCGGAGATCTCGAACGTCGCGACGACGGTCGGCACCGGCCACCCGCGCGTCTACTACAACGTCTCGCCGCGCAACGAGCGCGCGAACGTGTGCGATGTCCACGCCGAGGTGCGCGCCCACGGCTCGGCCGCGGTCACGCGCATCCTCGACGTCGTCCGCGAGGAGCTCCGCGCCCATCCCGGAGCGCGCATCGATCTCGAGGAGTTCGAGAACGGCCCGCCGCTCGAGGCTCCCATCGCCATTCGCCTCCTGGGCGACGACACCGACGCGCTCGAGGCGGCGAGCGCCGAGGTCGATTCGATCCTGCGCGCCGAGGACGGCACGCGTGACGTCCGCAATCCCTCGCGCGAGCGCCGCACCGATCTGCGCGTGAAGGTCGACCGCGACAAGGCGGCCGTGCTCGGCGTCGCCGTCGCCGACGTCGACCGCGCGGTGCGCCTCGCGGTGGGCGGCGTGGTCGCCGGCAAGTACCGCGACCCGGGGAGCGACGAGGCCTACGACATCCGCGCCACCCTCGCGCGCTCCACCGGCGCGGCGGACGTCGCGCTCGGCTCGCCCACCAGCGCGCCCGATCTCGGCACGCTCGATCGCCTGTACGTCGCCACCTCGCGCGGCGCACCGCTGCCGCTCGGGCAGATCGCCTCGGTGGTGCTCGAGCCTTCGCCCACGAAGGTGCGTCACTACGGCAAGGAGCGCAGCGTCACCGTCACCGCCTACGTGCGCAACGGCTTCAACACCGATCGCCTCACCAAGGCCATCCTCGCCAAGCTCGCGCTCACCAAGCTGCCGCCAGGCATCCGCTTCATGGCCGCCGGCGAGCTCGAGAACCGGCAGGAGAGCTTCGGCGGCCTGGGCAGCGCGATCATGGTGGCGATCTTCGGCGTGATCGCCATCCTCGTGCTCGAGTTCCGCACGTTCAAGAGCACGCTCATCGTCGCGTCGGTCATCCCGCTGGGCGTGATCGGCGGTCTGGTCGCGCTGCTCATCAGCGGCAACACGCTCTCCTTCACCGCGAACATCGGCTTCGTCGCGCTGATGGGCATCGAGGTGAAGAACTCGATCCTGCTCGTCGACTTCACGAACCAGCTCCGCGAAGAGGGCGTTTCGCTCGACGACGCCATCCGCCGCGCCGGCGAGGCGCGCTTCGTCCCCATCCTCCTCACCACGCTCACCGCCATCGGCGGCCTGATCCCGCTGGTGCTGGAGCGCTCGGCGCTCTACTCGCCGCTCGCGATCGTGATCCTGGGCGGCCTCGTCAGCTCGACGCTCCTCGCCCGCATCGTCACGCCCGTCCTCTACAAGCTCCTCGCGCCCACCATCGAGGTCGCGGCGCCCGCGTCACCCGCGACGTCCGAGCCGCAGGGAGCGGCGCACGAAGCTCACGCTGCTCAGTAGAAGGCTCGCCCATTCGCGGCCGTCGGCTCTGGTGTCTCGCTCAGCAGTCGACGGCTGCGGGCGTACGCTCTATGCTCGTTTCGGTTAGATGTCGACCGACGCCATCCGCTTCTTCGCCGCCACCGACGTCGGCAACGTCCGCGAGCACAACGAGGACAACTTCCTCGTCGACAAGAAGCTTTCCCTCTTCATGGTGGCCGACGGCATGGGCGGACACGCCGCCGGTGAGGTCGCGAGCGCCATCGCGGTCCGCACCGTCCACGAGGAGATCAAGCGCGAGCGCGATCTGCTGATGGACTTCGTGGCCGGCGCGCGCGGCGCCTCGCGCGTCACGAACAAGGACATCCTCGCGCTCATGGAGCACGCCGTCCAGCGCGCCTGCGCCCGCATCCACGAGGAGGCGCAGGCCGATCCGCACAAGCGCGGCATGGGCACCACGCTGAGCGCGCTCATCGTGCTCGGCACGCGCGGCTTCATCGCGCACGTCGGCGACAGCCGCATCTACATGGAGCGCGGCGGCACGGTCCAGCAGGTGACCGAGGATCACACCGTCTTCAACGAGCTGGTCAAGCGCGGCAAGCTCACGCGCGAGCAGATCGACAAAGTCGGCCACAAGAACGCGATCACGCGCGCGGTCGGCGTCTACGAGCGCGTCGACGTCGATACGCTGATGATCGAGGTCCTCCCCGGCGATCAGTTCCTCCTCGCGAGCGACGGCCTCACCGGCTACCTCGAGACCACCGACGAGCTCGCCGGCTACGTCTCGCGCGACGGCGACACCGCGACCAAGGCCCTCGTCGACCTCGCGAAGAAGCGCGGCGGCAAGGACAACATCACCGTCGTCCTGGTGCGCCTCGGGGGCGAGGCGAAGGGCGACGAGGAGCGCGCCAAGCGCCTGGCCCTCAAGCGCGACGTCCTCGCGCGCATGCCGCTGTTCGCGCGCCTCGGCGACCGCGAGCTGCTGCGCGTCATGCAGTCGGTCGAGGTGAAGAGCTTCGACGACGGGCAGGTGATCATCCGCGAGGGCGACAAGGGCGACGAGCTCTTCATCGTGCTCAGCGGCAAGGTGAACGTCTCGCGCGGCGGCGAGACGCTCACGCGCTTCGGCGCGGGCGAGCACTTCGGCGAGATGGCGCTGATCCGCGCGGTGCCGCGCTCGGCGACGGTGACGGCAGACGGTGGCGCGGAGCTCATCGTGATTCGCCGGCCGGATTTCTTCGAGCTGCTGCGCAGCGAGCACGAGATCGCAGTCAAGATGCTGTGGCAGTTCCTCGGCGTCCTCGCGGACCGGCTCGATCAGACGTCGAGCGAGCTGCGGCATGCGAAGCAGGAGCTCAGCGCCTCGGACATCACGGACGAGGCGACGGTGGAGATCTTCCCGGGCATCGAGGGGGGCGAGCACGCCGCCCCGTTCGGGCGACGCTGAGGATCGCGCTCGCGCTGGGCGTGGCGGGGACG
>JAYTBL010000197.1:0-1941 GCA_043736975.1 Polyangiaceae bacterium | reverse complement strand
AAGCGTGATAATGACATTCAATATCGGCTGAAGGCGTGATGACCAGCAAAGACCAGACCGACCCGATCAAGGAGCTCACCCACGATCACGGGCACCTCAGCGAGCTCGTGCAGGCGGCGGCGGCTCTGCTCGCGCGCATGGAACGCGCGGAGGAGATGTCCGAGGGCGCGATCGACGAGCTCGTCCACGCCGTCGAGACACTACGCGACGCGCTGCTCTTCCACTTCGCGCGCGAAGAGGAGGGGCTGTTCCCGTTCGTGGACGCGAAGGTTCCCTCGCTCGGGCCGCAGGTCGCGGAGCTCCTCGCCGATCACGATGCGGTTATCGCGCGCACCGCCGAGCTCCTTCGCGCCGCCGAGCTGGCGGCGGGTATGGGCGTTGGGTACGCGCTCTGCGTCAGCACCTACGACCGTTTCGTCGAGGTCTACGCGGCGCACGCCCAGAGCGAGCAGGCGCTGCTCCGCGCGGTCGACGCCGCGCTCGATGCCGACGCCCGCACCGCGCTGCGGGCGCTGCTGGCGGCGACCTGATCGCCCGGCTGACCGCGCTGTCTCGAACGACCGGAGTCGCGGTGAGCCGCAGGCTGCTCGCGCTGCTCGTTGCGCTGGCGACCGTGCTGCTGGCGCCCGGGGTGCGCGCCAACGGGCGGTTCCCCGCGTCGAACGGCGTGATCTTCTCGCCCGCGAGCGAAGACGAGGTGTTCGTGCGCGTGACCTTCGGGCTCCTCGTGTCGCGCGATCGCGGCAAATCCTGGCGCTGGATCTGCGAGCGGGCGATCGGCTTCTCCGGCTTCGAGGACCCTTCGTACGTCGTGACGAAGACCGGCGCGATCGTGGTCGGTCTCTTCGACAGCCTCCGCGTCTCGCGGGACGGCGGCTGCACGTGGAACACCGTCATCACCGACGCCCGCGTGTTCATCGATCTCACCGAGCGGCCCGACGGCGCGATCGTTGCACTCTCCTCGAGCTACGACCGCCACACCGACGCCGGAAGCACCTACCGCTCCCAGCTCTTCCTCTCCACCGACGACGCGCGAACGTTCACGCCGCTCGGGGTGCGGCTCGATCCTACGCTCCTCGCGGAGAGCGTCGAGGTCGCGCCCAGCCGTGCCGACCGGATCTACATCTCCGCGGTCCGCGGCGCGGACAGCAGCCGCAAGGGGGTGATGCTCGTGTCGGACGACAGCGGCGAGCACTGGAGCGAGCGCGCGCTCGATCTCGCGCCCAAGGAGCTCGCGCCGTTCATCGCCGCGGTCGATGCCCGGCGGCCCGATCGCGTGTTCGCGCGGACGTCGGCCTCGCCCGAGAGCCCGACGCGCTTGCTGGTCTCCGACGACGGCGCGAAGAGCTACCGCACCCTCTTCGACGCGAAGGGACCGCTGCTCGGCTTCGCCCTCGCGCCCGACGGCGCCAGCCTGCACGCCGGCGGCCCCGATGACGGCCTGCTGAGCGGGCGCGTCGACGGGTCCCCGCTGACGAAGGCCTCGGCGCTGAAGGTCCAGTGCTTGTCGCAGCGGGGCGAGACGCTCTGGGCGTGCTCCAACGAGGCGAACGGCTTCGTCGCCGGGACGTCGAACGCGAGCGGCCCGTTCACCGCGCGGCTCCACCTGAAGGACATCGGCGGCGCGATGGAGTGCCCGCGCGGCTCGGCGGTCGCGAAGGAGTGCGAGACCGAGTGGGTGAAGATGCGGAGCGACCTCGGGCTCGACGATCTCCCGAGCGACGCCGGAGCGAACGACGCGGGAGCGAACGACGCGGGGCCGCGCGGCGCAGCGCTCGAGACCGGACGCGAGCCCGACTCGCCCACGCGTAGCCGCGCCGCGGGGGTGCTCGCTGTCGTCGCGATCCTCGCCGCCGCGGCGCTGCTGATGCGCGCGCGCCGCGGCAAGCGCTGATCGCTCGCTGCCGCTCAGAATCCGCGGTTGGTGCCGAAGAGCAGGCG
>JAYTBL010000196.1:0-1944 GCA_043736975.1 Polyangiaceae bacterium | reverse complement strand
GGAGGGTATCGTCCCGAACGTCTCCGCCGACGTCATCGCCGTACCGGCGGGGCCGACGGGGATCGCAGGCGAGCGCGACGAGGCGCACATCGTCGTCTGGTCGTCGTTCGCGCGGGCCGTAACGCGCCTCGACACCGCCGCGGCCGCGATCAAGAGCGTGGGCAGGGTGGACGTCCCGCGCCGCATCAGCCGCGACGCGGCGTGGCTCGCGGGCCGCACGCTCTTCTTCACGAACGGCGACAAGCGCATCTCGACCGACGGCCGCGCCTGCGCGAGCTGTCACGTCGACGGCCGCGACGACGGCCTGACCTGGAAGACGCCGATGGGGATGCGCCGTACCCGGATGCTCGCGGGCCAGACGACGACCAGCCCCTTCGGGTGGAAGGGAGGCAATGCGACGCTCGACGCGCACGTGAAGGCGACGCTCGAGCAGCTGCAGGGGACGGGGCTACCCGACGACGAGATCACGCAGCTCACGACGTTCGTGGCCTCGATCGGCAAGCCTCCGGCGTCGTCGTCCGCGGTCGCCGGTGGCGAGGTCGAGCACGGCCGCGACGTGTTCACGACGGCCGAGTGCTCCACGTGTCACGCGACGGGAGCGAGCGATCGCTTCGTCCACGATGTCGGAACGGGGGGCAGCTATCTGACGCCCACGCTCGCGGGAGTCGCGACGCGCGGCTGGCTCATGCACGACGGCCGCTACCGCACGCTCGACGAGCTGATCGCGTCGTCCACGTCGATGGGCCGCGGCTCGCAGCTCTCGACGGGAGACCGTCGCGCGCTGGTGAGGTATCTGGAGACGCTCTAGCTCGCCCCCGATCAACGCTCATCTCGCGCCGATACACGCGACCGGCACGTACGCCGTACCGCGCGCATCCTTGACACACGTCACCCCTGCGCCACACGGAGCGCCTGGCGTCTCGCAGAGCGTGGTGCAGAAGTACGAGCCGGTTGGCGCGCCGAAGTCCGCACCGCAGATCGACACTCTCGTCGGGCACTCGGCGCCGCCCTTCGTGCAGGAGCCGC
This sequence comes from Polyangiaceae bacterium, assembly GCA_043736975.1. GTDB lineage: Bacteria > Myxococcota_A > Polyangia > Polyangiales > Polyangiaceae > Labilithrix. The sequence goes on along the minus strand of JAYTBL010000196.1, from coordinate 918 downwards.
CCAGCCCCCTCTCGTTGTTGAGCGTTCCCGGCGCCACGCAGTTACCACCTGCTCCGCCGTCCTCTGCAAGGGGCGGGAGGGCCGGTGAGGTGAAGTCGTCCTTCGCCGGATCCGTGGCGGGCGAGCATGCGGGCGCCGTGTCCGCGGGCACGGTGAAGCCGCAGAAGTACGCTTTCACCTGCGGGTACGTCGCGTTGTCGAGGCAGATCGCGGCGCCCCCGGCCTGCGCATTCGTGAACGAGCCGATGCGACTGAACAGCTCCCGGATCGCGACCTTCCCGGCGATGCCAACGCGCAGCGAGTCTCCCGCCGCGGGAACGGAGGCGGTCAGAGTGAGCGATTGGAACGCGAAGGCCGTCTGCGCGATCCGGATCATGGGGCTCACGCCGCTGCCGCCGTCGAAGTGGGCGACGAGCATTCCCTTGTCGACGTAGGCCGCTTCGTCCACGAGGCGACCGACGACCGCGCCGGTCGCGTCGAGGCGCGCCGTGCGCTCGTCGAGCGGTACCTCATGGGCGCCGCTCGTCCACGCGGGAGGAGTCGGGGCGGACGCCGCGCCCGCCACGTCGCGACGACGATCGGCGAGCCCGTGATCGTCGCGACGGTCGCGGCGGTGCGGCCGCGCTCCGCGGCATCGGCGCCGGCGTTGCGACACACGTTGGCCGGGAAGCACGCCTTCCGCAGCGTCGACTTGACGTCGAGCGCGACGAGCCCGAACAGCACGCTCGCCCCGAAGGATGCGCCGCCCACCACCACGCTGGTGAGGCCCACGGCGAGAAAGGGAAGCGGCTTGCCCGACCCCGCGCTGCGCTCGGGCGCCTTCGACGGATCCCGGGCGAGCGGCGCTCCGACCTCGGCGACGACCGTGACGCTCTGGCCCTCCCGGAGCGTGATTGCTTTGCGGGTGGTCTCGTGCCA
>JAYTBL010000195.1:0-5100 GCA_043736975.1 Polyangiaceae bacterium | reverse complement strand
TCGAGATCCTGGACCGCGAGGGGTATCGCGCGCTCGCCGTCGTGGACCGTGGACGCGCCATCCACGCTCGCGAGCTCCACTTCCTCGCACCCACCGGGGCGACGGTCCTCGTGCTCTCGCCCGCGCAACCGAGCTCGTTGATGTCCGGCGCTGGGGAGCGGGTCGAGCTTCGCAGCGGCCACGGGCGCGTCCTCGGTTCGCTCGAGCGAGCGAAAGACGGGGCCCTGACCATCGCGCGCCCGGGCGGCAGGCCGCACCGTTCGTGAGCTGGTTTCACTGGCCGCTGGCGTGATCGACCTTCATCCGCGGTGCTTGCACCCGGGCCAGCAGCAGGGCCGTCCTATGCCTTCGTCCATGAACTCGTTGCGGGCCAAGGGGGTGATGTCCGTCCACGCCGCGAACGTCGTGGCGCTCGCGATCAGCGCCGCACGCAGGAAGAGCGCAACGCCTGCGGCAGTCAAGGGGGGTTGGCGGCCCTTCGCGCGCGCGGGCTCGCTAGGATGGCCGGGATGATCGCCGACGAGCTCACCAGTGACGCCATCACCGCGTCCTTCCGGCTGACCCAGCGGCGGCGCGGCCACCGCTTCTCCGTCGATGATCTGGCGACGGCCTGGGAGGCTGCGCGCGCCGCCGCGCCCGAGACCACGAGCTTCCTCGATCTCGGCTGCGGCGTGGGCTCGGTCCTCTTGATGGTGGCCTGGAGACTGCCGGGCGCGCGGTGCTTCGGCATCGAGGCGCAGGACGTGAGCATGGAGCTCGCGCGGCGCAACGTGCACGAGAACGGGCTCGGCGAGCGGGTGAGCCTGCTGCACGGCGATCTCCGCGAGGTGACGCGCGACTGGCCGCACGGCGCGTGCACGCTCGTGACGGGAACGCCTCCCTACTTGCCGCTGGGCACGGCGTCGGCGTCGCCCGATCCGCAACGCGCGGCGGCTCGCCTCGAGCTCCGCGGCGGGGTCGAGGACTACCTCGCGGCGGCTGCGCGCGTGCTCTCGCCCGAGGGCGTCGTCGTGCTGTGCTCCGACGGACGCACCCCCGAGCGCGTCGTTCGCGGCGCGTCGGCGGCGGGCCTCTTGCCGCTGCGGCGCCTCGACGTGGTGCCGAGGGCCGGCCGATCGCCGCTGTTCTCCGTGTGGACGTGCGCCCGGCAAGCGCGCGGCGAGCTGGACCATGCCGAGCTGATCATGCGCGACGAGCGAGGTGAGCGCACCGAGGCGAGCCAGGCCCTGCGGCGTGACTTCGGCCTCGGCGAGGTCCCGGAGAAGAATGGAGGCCCCGCATGAACGATCGCGCTACGAGGAGGGTATGAAACGCTTTCTCGCGGCTGCCGCGGTCCTTCTGTTCGGTTGCAACCAGGCGCCGCCCTCGAGCACCGCCCCGTCGGCGGCCTCCAGCGCTTCGACGCCGAGCGCGGCCGTCGAGCACGTCGATGGTGCGGCGGCGAAGAAGCTCGTGCAGGGCGGCGCGCGCCTCGTCGATGTGCGCACGCCCGAGGAGTATGCGGCGGGGCACATCGAGGGCGCGGTCAACGCCCCGGTCGATACGGTGGAGACGAGCGATCTCGGCGCCAAGGATCAGCCCATCGTCCTCTATTGCGGGTCGGGCAAGCGATCCGCGCGCGCCGCGGCGACGCTCCGCGCCAAGGGCTTCGCGCGGCTCTACGACCTCGGCGCGATGTCCGCCTGGAGCGAGAGCCGCTCGCCGTGAGTCGCTTCCCTTCGCTCGGAGAAGGACCGTAAGATGCCCGCGTGACGCCGGAGCAGTGGGAGAGCCGGGGGCGCCGCATCGACTCGCCCGACGGCCGCATCTTCGTGACCGAGCTGGGCGCGCGGAGCGACGCGACGCCGGTGCTGGTCCTGCACGGTTTCCCGACCAGCTCGTGGGACTTCGAGGAGGTCGCGACGCGGGTGGCCAAGGATCGCCGCGTCGTCCTGTTCGACTTCCTGGGGTTCGGCCTCTCCGACAAACCTGCCGGCGCCGCGTACGCGCTCTTCGAGCAAGCGGAGGTTGCGATCGCGGTGGCGCGCGCCTGCGGCCTCGAGCGCGTTCACCTGTGGGCTCACGACATGGGCACCAGCGTGGCCACCGAGCTGCTCGCGCTGCGCGAGCGCGGCCGCCTCCCCTTCGCCGTCGCGAGCGTCACCCTCATGAACGGCAGCGTGCACGTGCAGATGGCGAGCCCCACCATCGGCCAGCGCCTGTTGCGCAGCCCGGCGGGAGATCTGTTCGCGCGCCTGTCGCGGCAGCGGTCGTTCGCGTTCCAGATCGCGCGGGTGTTCGCGCGCCGTCCCCAGGCCGAGGTCATCGACGGCATGTGGCAGCTCCTCGCGCGCGAGCAGGGCACGCGCCGCCTTCCGCAGATCATCCAGTACATGAAGGAGCGGGTCCGCTTCGAGCGCCGCTGGGTGGGCGCGCTGGAGCGCCTCGATCTGCCGGTGCTGGTGGCGTGGGGCGATCGCGACCCGGTGGCGGTGCTCGCGATCGCCGAGCGGCTCGCCGCCGAGACGCCGGGCGCCAAGCTCGTGACCTGGCCGGGCCTCGGCCACTACCCGCAGCTCGAGGATCCGGCGCTGGTCGCCGCGACGGTGGGCGAGTTCCTCGCTCAGATCGATCGGGTGGGCTGACGGGGAGGAGCGAGCTGCCGCGCAGGACAGGTCGCCGGCTCGACAGGACGCGCGCGAGCTCTTGGTCGCCCGATCCGGGCGCGAGCCGCACGTGGTGAACGTCACGAAATCGAGTGGCGCATCGAGACGCAGCAGCGCCGTCACGATCATCGGATAGATAGGACCTCATGGCGCGACCGACCAAGCACGCGTTCGCGTTCGTTTGGATCACCGTTCTGATCGACATGGTGGGGCTCGGCCTCATCGTGCCGATCCTGCCGGCGATCCTGCGGCAGCTCACCGGGGCCGACGTCGCGCACGCCTCGATCTACGGCGGATGGCTGTTCTTCGCCTACGCCGCGATGCAGTTCTTCTGCGCGCCCGTCATCGGCGGCCTGTCGGACGCGTTCGGGCGCCGTCCGGTCCTGCTCCTCGCCATTCTGGGGCTGGGCGTCGACTACGCGCTCACCGCGCTCTCGCCCACCATCGTGTGGCTCTTCGTGGGGCGCATCATCGCCGGCATCTTCGGTGCGTCGTACACGACCGCGAACGCGTACATCGCCGACGTCACTCCGCCCGACCAGCGGGGCAAGGCGTTCGGTCTGCTCGGCGCCGCGTTCGGCGTGGGCTTCGTGGTCGGCCCGGCGGTCGGCGGCCTCCTGGGTGGTCTCGGACCGCGGGTCCCCTTCTTCGTCGCGGCCGGCCTCTCGCTCGCGAACTTCCTGTACGGCTTCGTGTTCCTCCCCGAGACGCATCCCAAGGAGAAGCGACGGCCGCTCCGGCTCGGGCAGATCCATCCCTTCGGCGCGGTCGTCAGCATCCCCGGCGGCAAGAGCGTGCGAACGCTGGTCTTCGCGCTCTTCGTGCTGTTCCTCGGCACGGCGGTGTATCCCGCGGTCTGGGCGTTCTGGGGGACCGCGCGGTTCGACTGGAGCCCGCGCACGATCGGGCTCTCGCTGGCCGCCTACGGTGTCAGCAACACCGTCACCCAGGCCGTGCTCGTCGGGTTCTTCACGAACCGCTGGGGCGAACGGAAGACCGCCATCGTCGGGCTCGTCCTCAATGTCGCGTGCTTCGTCCTCCTCGGCCTCGCCACCCGGAGCTGGATGGTGTTCGCCGTGATCATCGTCTCCTCACCGAGCGGCGTCGCCATGCCCGCGATGAACGCGTGGATGTCGAGGCTCGCCCCTGAAGACGCGCAGGGCCGCCTCCAGGGCAGCATCGGCGCGGCCGAGGGCCTCTCCTCCATCTTTGGCCCCATCCTCATGACCCAGGTGTTCGGCGCGTTCGAGAACACGCTCGCAGGCGCGCCATTCTTCGTCGCCGCCGTGCTCTCGGTCGCGGGCCTGCTCATCGCGATGCGCGTGGGGCCGCCGCCTCCCGCCGCGAAGGTCGAATGAGCGTCAGGGCGCCGCCCCGGCGAGCTTCGACGCGAAGAGCACGATCGTCCTCCGGTATACATCGGACTTGTTCCACTCCCCGAGGACCTCGAAGTTCGGCGAGCCGGGGCGGTAGCCATCGCCCGCGCGCCAGCCGTGCCCGGCGAGATAGTTGGCAGTCGAGGCGAGCGCGTCCTCCACGCTGCTGACCAGATCGACGCGACCGTCGCGGTCGAAGTCGACGCCGAAGCGCTCGTAGGACGACGGCAGGAACTGCGTCTGGCCGATCTCGCCGGCCCACGCGCCCACCATCGCCTCGACCGCGAGGTCGCCCCGCTGGAGGATGCGGAGCGCGCTCGAGAGCTCACCCCGAAAGCGCTCCGCGCGCCTGCAGTCATAGGCGAGCGTCGCGAGCGCCTGGAGGCCCGACGTCGAACCCTGGTTCCTGCCGAAGTCGGTCTCGAGCCCCCAGATCGCCACCACGATCTCCGGCGCGACGCCGAAGCGACGCGCGATCTCCGCGAGCAGCGCGGCATGCACCCCGAGAAGCTTCTTGCCTCGCCGGAGGCGCGTCGGGGTCACGTGCGAGCTCGAGAACTCCTCGAAGGAGCGCTTGTGGGGTCGCTGCGAGCGATCGAGCGCGACCACGCTCGGGTCGTACGCGACGGTGCCGAGCGCGCGTCCCACGAGGTCCCGGGAGATCCCCGCCGCGATCGCGCGCTCGCAGAAGGAGGTCAGCCACGCGTCGAAGCCCTCCTCGGTCTCGCCGCAGCTCTCGATGGGAGCGAGCTCGAGCGTGGGCGGCGGCGGCGGTGGCGGTGGCGGTGGCGGCGTCACCGCGCGCGGCGGGGGAGGGGCGGCGACCGGCGAAGATGCGCACGCGTGCGCGCAGAGACAGAGACAGAGGCAGAGGCAGAGCCAGAGGAGCGCCGCGGCCAGCCCGTGCGCGCGTGACCTCACCGCGCTACCATCGCATGGCGCTTCCCGCGGATCCAATGCATGATCGAGCGTATGCGGACGGCGCTCGCGCTCGTGTTGGTGCTGCTCCCCGCGTGCGGGACGTCCTCGGGCGAGGTCGGCCCGGCCCCCGAGCCGACCGCGGCCCCGTCTGGCTCGTC